>JACOSC010000173.1 GCA_016179055.1 Acidobacteriota bacterium | reverse complement strand
CCAGGCCTCGTCGCTTTGATGGAGGCAACTGCCCGCGGCGACCTTGGGCGCTCTCTTGATGATGGGCGACGACTCCGTGTTCTGCAGTCCGCCCGCCTGCGGGAGCTACTCAAGAAATGGGTCTTAGGTTAACGACTATGCCCCTGACCCCCGTGAACAGTTACAAATACCTTTACACTTTGGTCCAGTTGTGCTAATAAATAAAGACAGAAATCACACAGCGTAAATTTATCACTTAGAATAGGCGTGGCAGGCCCGTGGGGGCTACTCAGCGTCGGGTTAGTACGCCGATTTACTCTGTATGAGGAGCGTTATGGTTGTCGTGTCATCAAAAAGCACCAAGCTGAATGAATTCCTCGGAATATTTCTCTTGGCTCTGACCATTGTAATAACATTGAGCTTGATCTCGTATAGCCCGCGTGACCCATCATTGAACGTGGTTGCCTACAGCGATCGGCCCAATAACTACATTGGAGTAGTTGGCGCCTATCTTGCAGATCTGTTGTTCCAAGCTTTTGGCGTGTCGGCCTTCTTTATTCCTTTCGTGGTAGCCGTTGTGGCCTGGCGGCGATTTCGGTCACTGCGCTTGAATTCCCCATACATCAAAGGTACCGGCTTTGTGCTGCTGATCTGCGCCATATCGACCTTCCTTAGCTTGGGAACCGTTCGCTTACCCTACGACGTTAATTTTCCTTCCGGCGGTGTGGTCGGCATGATTTGCGCCGCCCATTTGACTAAATATTTTAATCTGGCGGGATCGCTGATAGTTCTTTCAACCCTCGTAATTCTATCCCTGTTGGCCTGTACGCGATTTTCCTTTGCCGCGACCGGAGATTGGATCGAGTCGCGCCCACGCTCGCTGATCGGCGCTTATCGGGATTGGCGCGATCGCGTGCGTCGAAAGAAGCTCAACCAGCTTAAAGAAGAAATGACTAAGGTGAACCAGGCCATGCCCGCCGCGCGCGTCCGCGCGACTGAAAATTCTCGCTCGGTGGCGGAAACCGTAGATCGCATGGCGATGAAATCCGCCACGGCGGCGCCGGCTTTGCCGAAGGCGAGTCCGCCGGCGGAAGCGCCCGCGGCCGGCAGCTTCAAAGCGGCCAAGTCTACGGAGACGATTCCTATTACCATGTGGCAACCCAAGTTGCCCACCATGGAGAATATGGAGAGCAAGGAACGGTTGGCGGCCCCGGAGACCGATTTACCGACGCCTGCTTTTAAATTTCCAGACATTGAATTTCTCTCGGAGCCCTCCGGGCATCATGTCCTCGATGAGCCGGCGTTGAGAGATTTGGCCAAGAAGATAACGGAGAAGTGCGCGGAATTTGGCGTGCTCGGAAATATCGTACAGATTCATCCGGGACCGGTCGTCACCACCTTTGAATTCAAGCCGGATCCAGGCATTAAATACAGCCGGATCATCAACCTCATAGATGACATCTGTCTGGCGATGAAGGCTGAGTCGATTCGTATTGATCGGATTCCCGGTAAATCCACCGTCGGCATTGAAGTCCCCAACGAGCATCGGGAAACTATTTACCTGCGTGAAATCATCGGCGCCGACCCCTTTCGACGCTCCGCCTCAAAGCTGACCCTGGCCCTGGGCAAGCAAATCAATGGCGATACCTATATTACCGATTTGGCAAGAATGCCCCACCTCTTAATTGCCGGCGCGACCGGAGCGGGAAAAAGTGTGGCCGTGAATTCAATTATTACATCAATCCTTTATAAAGCCACGCCTGACGAGGTCAAGTTCATCATGGTGGATCCCAAGCGATTGGAGCTTGGTCTTTACGCGGAAATCCCGCACTTGCTGACTCCTATCGTAACCGAAGTCAAATTGGCCGCCAATGCCTTGAATTGGGCCGTAGGAGAAATGGAGGAACGTTACAAGCGTCTCGCTTTCTACAGTGTGCGCAACATTGACCAATATAACAATCTCGTACGAGCCAGCACCAAGTCCAAAGTTGAACTCGAAAATGAGGATTGCAAGCCGTTGCCCTACATCGTAGTGATCATCGATGAGCTGGCCGATTTAATGCTGTTGGCCGGACGGGAAGTGGAGACCGCGATAACTCGGCTGGCGCAGATGGCGCGCGCCGTCGGTATCCATCTGATTCTTTCCACACAGCGGCCCTCGGTGGATGTTATTACGGGGTTGATCAAAGCTAATTTCCCCTCCCGTATTTCGTTCCGCGTATCCTCCAAGGTGGACTCGCGCACGATATTGGATTGCAACGGCTCGGAAGCGCTGCTCGGCAACGGCGACATGCTCTTCTTACCGCCGGGATCGGCTCGCTTGATCCGTGTGCACGGCGCCTTTGTGAGTGAGAAAGAGGCGGAAAGAATCATCACCTTTCTCAAGAACCAGGGGCCGCCTAATTACAAAGAGGAAATTCTGGAATTCCAGAAAGAAGAGAAAAAAGAGGGCGTTGATGATGAAGTCGTCTCCAGCGATGACTTGGAAAACGCGGACGACCCGCTCTACGAGGACGCGGTACGTGTCGTCGTGGAGATGGGAAAGGCCTCCACATCGGTGTTGCAACGCCGCCTGAAGATCGGCTATGGGCGGGCGGCGCGGCTGTTGGATATCATGCAGCACGAAGGCATCGTGGGCCCGCCCGACGCCAGCAAGCCGCGGGAAGTGCTGGTGAGTCGCGATTATTTTCACGAAATTGACACACGCGAGCCGTTTGACTAACCATTAGCCTATTATCCGAAGCTCCGTAGGAGTCCCCCAGCTTGCGAAGACGGCAAGCAGATACCAAGATGAAACTAAGGAAGTTTCGTAACGGTTCGCGGGGCTCACTGAGAGCACACAAGAGACCCCCAGCGGAAGCTGGTGGAGACTCAGGCCCAGCCTACTCCGGCGACGCCCCCACTCCCCCAACCCCCTCTCCCCGCCGGGCGGGGAGAGGGGGCGAAGGGGGTGAGGGGCTTGATCTAGGCTGGATCTTGAAGCTCCCCCGGCTTCCGCCGGGGGTATCCACCACCCGTGAACGGTTACGAAGTTTCTAAGGAGCGAGCTGTAATAGCCAGGGAGCAAGCGTAGTGCCGCCGCAAGAAAGCGAGCGTCCCCAGCACGCCGGCCTTGAAAAGGACGCACTAATGAAGATTAATTCCTACACACGCGCCACTCGATCGTGAAGGTATTGGTCACAATTTTTATACTGTGGCTGTGGTCCAATCGTCCCGACAGCGTCGGGACGAAAGGGATTTCCTTCGCCGTACCTACCGTGCCTTGAAAGGCGCGGCTATAGTCATTAGGTCGCTACGCGGCCGGTTTAATCACGCTTCGGTGTAGCGATAATGTTCGGGTAATGACAGCCATAAACCGTACGAGCCGGAACCAGCCAGATAAAATTCACAAAGTTTAAGGCGCATGAAAAGCATCCAATATCCGCATAAATAAAGCGTGGAAGCTACTTCCAAAAATAATTTGCCCGTTTCTGCACAATTTCATTTTGTCAGATGCTAGGGACCTTTTCCGGAAATGAATTTTTCCCGGGCCATGGCTTGACCCTTCTTCGTGCGGAACGTGCCATCAATGAGTTTGTTCAGCGCCTCTGCTCTGACCTTGGGAAACTCCGTGGGAAATCTTTCCAGCCAATCGGCGTCCCAAACAATTCGAAACTCCGGCGTGTCGAGATCGTTGCCGCTATAAGGCGAATCGACAATGCGACACACGTGCTCAATGACCATAGCCTCAAGACCTACGCTTTCAAGGATGGAGCGGACCATCGGCGGGGTTTCTCTTTCTTGAAGGGGTCCGGCCGCCGAGCCGCGCGGCTCCTTGGCCTCATGAGTTTCCACGGCGCGCAAGATGGCCGCCGCTTTGACAACCACGGCATCGGCATTCTCGCACTCGAGCAGGGCTTCGGCATTGGCCAGCACGCGTCGCGCGGCCTCGATACGATTCTCATCTCCGGCCAAGCAGTCTTTAAGCGCGGCCAGTAGGCGCTCCCGCACCGAGGCAAGTATTTCGGGATTTTCGATCGTAATGCCCAAACATTCAGCCGCCGATTTACACCATTTAGCGCAGCCCAAGTCAATGCGCGGGTTGCGAACATCCCGCCGGCAGGCCGGACAAGCGCGCCGAGGCTCATCCTTCCAAAATTCTACGTCCTGTTTGCACCAGGGACATTTTATGTCAAAAATATCCTCCGGCTTCCAATTACGCATGTCCTGACCAGGGCAACGAAATTCCATCACTTACCTCAGCCGCAAAGAAGTTCCCCTTCGAGATGCCCGTAATTCATCGGCGACCTGTCTCTGGATCCGCCGTTCCGTAGAAACCCCTGTGTCCCCGCAGTCGAACCGCTCTTGCTGTTGGAAATCGGTTGATGTCGGTGTGCGGCAGGAAAAGCGCGGCCGTGTATTCATCCATGTAACTGGGATCGACATTGAGCTCCAGATACGTTATACGATTCGCCAACTCGACCGCCTTACGCCGCGCCGCGGCGCTCGTCAGCATGGCCCGTGCGCCCGCCAACGCGGAATTGCCGAGATAGACGTAGCGATCCAAAGGCAAGTCCGGCAGCATGCCGATCAGGATTGATTTCTTTAGATCGAGAAACCGCCCGAAGCCGCCGGCGACATAGACTTGGGCCAGCGCGCTGAAATCCAAGCCCACGGATTTAAGCATCAGGCTGCAGGCGCTGTAAACCGCCGCCTTGGTGCGCAGCAGGTTTTGTATGTCGAGTTCGTCGATGACAATGGCCTCTCCCGTCGCGCTCTCCGCTTCCGGCACAATCACGTAAGCATGAACGCGGCGAGACTTGGTCGGACGGGTCAGCTCTGCCGCGCACTCAGGATTTAGCTTTCCCGCCGGGTCCAGAATCCCGTGCACCCACATTTCGGCCAACAGATCAACCAGGCCTGATCCACAAACGCCTCGGGGTTTGCCGCCGCCGATCACGGAAATTTCGGCGCGCCCGGTTTGCGGATCGATCCGCGCCCGTTCGATGGCGCCTTTGGCCGCCCGCATGCCGCAACTCACACCGCTGCCCTCAAAGGCCGGCCCGGCCGACGCCGCACAGGCCATGAGCCACTCGCCATTGCCAGCGACCACTTCGCCGTTGGTTCCGATGTCCAGGAAAAGCCGTACGGCGCGGCTATCCGTTCCCAGCGCCGACTGCAACAAGCCGGCGGTAATGTCGCCGCCCACGTAGCTGCCGACCCCGGGGGCAAAGCCGACGAAGGCCTCCGGATTCATCAGCAGACCCACCGCCTTTCCTTTCAAAAGGGGCAGGTGATTGATAGTGGGCGTATAAGGGGCCAAACGGATGTACTCCGGGTCAAGTCCCAATAAGAGGTGGAGCATCGTCGTGTTTCCGGCGATGACCACATTATCCAGCTCATCCGTTTCAACCGTGTGATTGCGACAAAGCGACTGGATCAAGCCATTGAGCGTGCCGAGGACCAGCCGGCGCAATTCTTCTCGTCGCTCCGCAAGCTTGGCATAGTTGATTCGGCTGATGATATCCAGTCCTCGTGAAAGCTGACCATTGTACTCGGCGGCAGTTCCCATTATATGATTACGGGTAAGATCAACCAGATGCGCCGCGCACGTGGTGGTGCCGATATCGATGGCCAGGCCAAAAGCGCGGCGTGTGGTATTCCCCGCTTCAATGCGAACGATCTCGGCGCTGTCGTTGCTGTGGGGTCCGGCGCCAGTATCGATCATGGTTACCGTTACCTCATGATCTTTACGGCGCAAAACGGCGGCCAATTGGTGTAATACGCCAAGGCCACAGACCACTTTGCTCATGCCACGGGTGGCGCGCAGAGCTCGGGCCACCCGCTCAAAATCGCTAAAGGAATTGTCCGGTGACGGGGCTTCAACCTTTATTTGGTATTTAACGGCCGTCGGCTCGGCGGCTGGAGTCGAACCGGTCGTTTCTGCTTGCTGAGCAGAAGCCGCCCCCGTGACGATTTGCGGAGCGTCCAGAGCGTTCTCAGAAACGTATACGGTCACATCGTCCGTCACACGGGCGCTGCAGGCCAAGACCCATCCTTCCTGCAACTCCTCAGCGGAAAGACATCCCCGTGCTACACACTCCACCGCGCCGGTTTTAACCTGAACACGGCATTCGCCGCAGCCTCCTTCGCCGCCGCAGGGCGCGGTGACCTCGACACTTGCCAGTCCGGCGGCGTCGAGCAAAGATGTACCGGCTTGCACATTAGCGGTCCGTCCCGAAGGATAAAATGTCACAACGGTCATCATCTTGTAGCGTCGATCCGCACGGGTCTCATCGACTGTTCAGGGCGTCTGCACTGACACAGAACCGGGAGCGGTAGCGACCGGGTGCGCGCCTGGCGGCAACGTGCCGACCCGGTCGCTACCGCTCCCGGTTCTGTATCGGCTGGGCGCACTAAGGCGTGGCTGAACAGTTACAAATATTTTGCCCGTTTCCGCACAAGTTCATCTTGACAGATAATAACGGCGGTCACTAGCTTTTGAGGACGTTCTTGACGAAGCCCTCGATGTCGCCTGCCTCTTGTGGGCCGACGATGACTTGCCAGCCCGGCAGCGCCTCCTCCAGCTCGCCCGAGACTTGCGCCACATAGCCGGGGATCACAATCGTACGATTTTTGGTCTGTTGCTCAAGGCCACTCTCTTTGACAAAAGAACCAATTTTAGCCCCGCTGAATTTACCGGCCGCCCAAGCGGTCAGCACGCTCATGCCTTCGCACTCGGGAATCGCCAGCCAAGCCGACAGGCCGGCATTCTCGATTTCGCCTGAGACGATGAAATAGGTCAACGAGAAATTGGTCGTGACAAATACCGGGCTACGCTCCGTCGGTTCGCCGACGGAATAAACTTTCGGCTCAACCTGAATGGGCTTTTGCGGATCCGTGTATATGTTTTGGCGCAGGGCCAGTAACGAGACCCAGGCGGCCGGGTCGAAGTCAGGCAATACCACCAAGCTACCGTATCTGGTGACTTCCATACCCGCGGCGATAGCGTCATCGACGGGATTACCGGTGTTGATGAATTGAATCGTCGGATATCCGAGGGCCTTGATGCCGCTCTTCAGGGCGGCGCGTCGCAATAAGGCGCGGTTCTGATAATGCTCACACAGGCTGTCGGCGCGCAGCTCCAAGAAAATTTCCTTGAAGTCGTTCTGCCGAAGCTTTTCCACCGCCGTATATAGGTCATTGAAATGGTCCGCGGCGACGGCCAGCGCGGAACCGGTTTCCTTGGCCACCGCGCCGAGTTGATCAATCGTGGCCGGCGTTGCCGAGGCGAGAACGATTCGCCGGCCGCGCAGCTTGGCGGCCGCGGCCTGCAGCGCCGTCGCGTCATCGCTGCGGACCGCTATGGAACGGTCCCATAGCGCTGCCACGCGTTCGAGCGTCATTAACAAACGATCCACCGTTCCACTTTCATAAGCCACGCTGACCAAGTCCGGCCGTAAAGTTTCACCGGCCCGCTCAAACCGATAGGCGCGGAAGGCTTTGAGGCGCTGCTCCAGCTCGGAGCCCTCCAGGGTGTCGGCGACGGCCACGCCGATGCCGGTTTGATTGACGAAGGTTTTTTCGTGCCGGAAGAGCACGGTTTCGCCGCCGGTCGCTAACGGCCGCGCTTCCGGACCGATGGTCACCGTACGAATCGGCGGCTCGGAAAAGGCGCTCAAAACGGCCCGGGCTTCTTCCGAAACATAAGGACACTCGGAAAGCTCCGCTTTCTTGGCGGCCAACCTCATGGCAAAAGCCAGGCAGGTACTGGAGCCACACTCTTTGCAATTGGTTTTGGGCAGGAGTTTTTGTATCTGAAGTCCCGTCAGCGCCATAGCTCAATTCTCCTTTTGATTAGCCGCCAGCTTGTGGATTGTGCGACGAATCGCCGCCAAAGACTCCGGGTGGTTGAGAACCAGCAGGTCCGCCCCGGCCTGAACAAACGGCATCGCCGTCTGGATCTCCCAAAGGACCGCTCGTTTATTGAGATTTCCCCAGGTGGGAAAATCCGCTTCCGCGGCGCGGGATTCCTTGGTCTTCCAAGCCTCCTGCCCGACCATCAGAATCATGGGAAACGACAGCGCATTATCACCGCCCAGACAGGTCAAACGAATCCGTTCCATGACGGAATAGGTGTATTCCAGGCCGTAGCCCAGCGCGCTCGCCAGCGGATCGATAACGATGCGGTCGCGCGGGATAGACATATTGGCCAACAGTATATTAAGCTGTTTGCACATATTGACGTCGATGGGGCTTTGCGCCACCACGCAATGGCCGTAAGCCAGAGCCACCCCGGCGATGGTCCGATAGTTCGCGCTCTCCACCCAATTCAGCAACAACCGCTCGCCGGCGCAGGCCGATGCAATTTTCTTCATCACCTCATTGGCCGAATCAAAGTGGTTATGCGCGGTAATGATGAGCGGCACCTCAACCGCGGCTAGAATTTCTTTTACCAGGGCCAACGATTGCTCGGCGCTCTTTCCGCCCTTCTCCGGATGAGTTCCTTCAAGCCGCACCGCTACGGCTTCGGCGCCATACTCAACGCATTTCTCCGCCATGCGGACCGGCTGGTAAAGTAGATCACCCCAGGCCGCGCGTAGGACCGGAGAAACCTTATCGCTGACCGTGTCAAAAACCTCTAAGGCGAGGACCGGTGGGTGCGGCACATTCCCCTCAAAAAAATGAAAGGGTAGACAGTTTTGTCCGCCTAGCGTGATGGTTCGGCCACGGGTCCCGCCTTCGGCGCGCGTGGCGCCGAAACGAACCCGCTCAATACGCTCGCTGGACGGTTCTTTGGGGATGGGAAACGCCGTCACGGCCGCGAGCTTATCCGCGGCGTAACGCAAGGGTTCTCTCGCCGTGACCGTTTCAACTACCGGCGTCGGCGCTTCACCATTCCCTGAAGTCGGGCTCGTAATTGCAAAACGCTTGCCGAGAAATTTTTCCTGCAACACGCCGATAATTTCACCGACGACTTCGCGCAGGATCTCGCCCTTCAGCTCCGCTTTTAATTCCGCCGACAAGGCAACGCGATCCAAATGCCCATTGGGTCCCGCAGGCGGCGCAGGTTTTTCTACTTCTGCGGCAATTAGGGGTTTGGCCACAGCGGCGTCGGGTTCGACGGGCGCTTTCTTCATAGCTGGTGGGGCTTCCACAACGGTTTCCAGCGAGGCCTCCATCGCCCTTGGCGGCTGCGCGGTAGCCGCGACCGGCTCATCGCCGTCTGACCATAACGATCCCATCTCTGCGAGGTCCCGCGCCGGGTGTCCTACCTTTTGCATGAAAGCCAGGACGGCATGGGAGTCCGTAGCCACGGTTTCATCGGCGATCTGGTCTAGGAGGTCCGGTGTCCCGCGCTCCTGTAGACGCTTCATCAAGTCGTCGCGCAGCGCTTCTTTCAACTCCTTCGGCATCCAAACCAAACGGCTTAATCCCCCATCGGCATAAAGAAATTTTCGACTGGTAAGGAAAGCCTTGCCGCAACCCATGAAACCCGGCGTCTGCGCGCCGCCGCCGACGGTCCCGGCCAAAGTGCTAAAGGGCATGCCGGTAGGCGTATCGCCGAGATATTCGCGGTTGACGGCCATGACGCCGTTACATTCGGGAACATAGGCGACGATAACCTCAAAACATCCGCAGGAGGTCATCGGACGATCCATCACACTATAGGCGGTGAAAGCGCTGATCGCCTTATGCGAATGTTGGTAAACAAAATTATTGACGCCCTCCCAAATGCCGCGGACGGGATCGAGACAAGCGCCTTTTCCGACGGGTTGGTTGGGTCCGGTTTCATCAATTTCAAAGGCCGCTTTGCCGTCGAGCCAGTTATAGGCGCCGCACAAGCCGAGCCGCTCAGGAGTGATGATGCAGACATGATTGGGCGCGAACGACTGACAAAGCAGACAACTGTAAAAGGTATCGACGGACTCATCGGTCATGGATTCCATACGCCGATTGCGCTCGACATAAACCTTGCGCGCCCGTTCAAGACGGCGCTCCACTTCCGCTGGATCGGTGATGAGCGTAACGTTGACCTTATCGACAATGGCCGGATACTCATTCAGGAACTTGGCGTGAATAATCTCCCCATAATGTCGCAGGCGCAAACCTCTGGCATAGGCCGCCTTGCTCACGCGTGTCCACACAATATCGCGCTGGCCCATGTGCCATATGCCTTCGGCGCCGTTGAGCAGATGGTGAATCTGGCGCTCCAGCACGGGCTCAAAATCCTGCTGCATTTTACGACCGGCGACTTGTACCCATATGGCAAGCGGCAGGGCGGAGCCTTCGGGCGCCGCGTCGATGTCAGGCCCCAGCACTTCGATGACGCCGTCGTCGATCTCGTCCATCTCGCACATGGTGACAAACTCGAACGCTATGGTTTTGTTCCCGCCGAACTCGGCGTGCGCGTCGCTTTTCCGTATGCGTTCACCTTCGAAGGCGCGGCCGTAAGGAACCGGAATCGGAACTTTGGCAATCTTGACCTTGCAGCCACGCACTTCCAGCGCCCGGTCCACAATCTTTTCATGTGGAACGTTGGCGACCACGTGTTCGTAGGTGCACACGCCGGTGGGAAGGATTTCAGGAATGTCGGTATCGGCAATGGTGGGGAAGCCGTAATTAATGGCGCCGGCCGCCGCTGCATATTTCTCCGAATCTACTTCGCCGAGCGCCATCACAAAGGCAAAAATGCGGTTCTTGTTATAACGCAAGTTGCGCTCGAAATCGCCGGGCGCCACACCGCCGAACGAGAGCGCGGCGCGGTTGGCAAACCCCAGCGCATAAATCGCCGCCGAGACCTCGCGGCCGAACGGCACCAGACGCGTCTCCCAGCCCAACTGCACGCCTTCCGACGCCAACTGCTCGGCAAAGGTCGCCCCGTGGCTCGCGCCGGCCATAAAGACGTAAAGGTTTTTCTCCTGGAGCTCGCGCGCAATTTGTACGGCCGTTTGCGCCGAGGGCGCGGCGCCCACCACGGCGGCAAAGCCCGGCGCCGTACCATCGACAAACTCAACGCCGCGCTCCCGCATGATGACATCGTTGGCCGCCCCCAGCCAAATCCCATCGCAGGGGTTGGGGCCGATCAGCGTCTTACAGGCTTCAATAGCTTCGAAAGCGAACAAGGTCGCCACTCCGGCATCGAGTGTCGCGCCCAAATAGGGTAGCCACACTTCCGCAGTGGGCGGCGCCGGCAGAAGGTCGTCACAATAAGCCAATACCTCTTGAAGGTCGCATAGCTTCTCGACCTTGCGCCCCGTAAAAGAATAAATGACAGGAAGATAATAGGCGGTATCGGGAAATCCCACACGATGGTCCGCGCCTTTGGCGGCGATCGCCTCGGCCAGCTTGGACTTGGCGCGCGCCACGGTTTCAGTGGCGCCCTGAATGGCGCTCGTGCAAATCAGCTTAGACATTGAGTTCCCTCCGGTCTTTCATATCGTAGAGCTTGCGCTCCAGCTTGCGGTTGATGCCGAGCGCATCGCGTTTCCTCTCGATGTGCTCCACGACGGTCTCAATGGCCTGGTTCACATCCGATATGTAATGAAACTTGGCGCCGACTATTTCTTGGAGGTCTTCACAAAGGTACTTGGTCAAGGCCTGAGAGCCCAAGGTATAGAAGGGTCGCCCGAGGATAACGTCCACGCCGGAAGCCACGAAATAATGGCCGATCGCCACGGCCTTTTCGCTCATCCACTCCGGCGCGATGCCGATGGCGGGCAGCTCGGAAAAATCATTTCCCAATCCGCCTTCATCGAGCACAAACTTGGCGGCCAACAAAATGCGAGAATTATCCACACAGGAACCCATGTGCAGGACCGGCGGAATGCCGACGGCCTCGCAAACTTCGCGCAGGCCGTTGCCGGCCAAGTGGAGCGCCGCTTCGGGAGTGAGCAGTCCCTGCTTTCCGCAAGCGATCGCGGCGCAGCCGGTCTGCAGCACGATAATATCGCGCTGGATCAATTCTTTGGTGAGCGTAGTGATATAGGCGTCCGTACAATCGCGGGCATTATTGCAGCCGACAATGCCGGCGATCCCGCGAATGCGGCCTGAGATGATGGCATCGTTCAGCGGCCGAAAACTCTTGCGAAACGTTCCGCCCAGCATCGAGAATATGGTTTCGTTGCTGAATCCAGCGACCATCGGACTTTGCGCGTCGGGAATGGCGACTTTTCGGGGGTCGCGATTGGGGTAGTTGTCGATGGCCTTGCGCAGTATAGCCTTGGCGCAATCCAAGGCGTTGCTATCATCAAATTCCACCGCCTCGGCTTCGACGTTCTTGGCGATGGGGCTGGTAGTTATGATCTTGGTGTGATAACAACGGGCAACGTTGGGCAGCGAGGCCATGCAGCACTGTACATCAGTGATCATGACCTCGACGGCGCCGGTAACAATAGCCAGCTCCTGTTGCAAGAAGTTTCCGGCCACCGGCACGCCATGTCGCATTAAAACCTCATTGGCGGTGCAACAGATACCCGCTAAATTGATGCCCTCGGCGCCGACCGCTTTAGCCGCCGCCAGCATTTGCGGATCGCGGGCGGCAATCGCCAGAATTTCGGTCAACGAAGGCTCGTGCCCATGCACCAAAACGTTGACCTTCTTTGCTTCCAGCACGCCCAGGTTAGCTCGGCTGCGCACCGGCTTAGGCGTTCCGAAAAGAATATCCCCGATAGCCGTGGCGATCATGGAACCGCACCAGCCATCCGTCAACGAGGTTTTTAACGCGGCGTGTATCAGGTTCCGATAATCATGATCAACGCCCATGACCGTACGGTGCAAGGCTTCGACGACCGTTGCGTCAATGCCACGTGGCGCCAGGGCTAATCGATCCCAAATCGCCTGGCGCGGCCCCGGGGCTAGTTCCAGTGTCTTAACCTTGCCTTCTTGGAGAGAAAATTCCTTGGTGAAAACCTCGGCTAGTTGCCGGGCGACCTCCAGCGCGGGAAGCCCAACTTCGTCGACGCCCCATGAGCGCGCCGCGCGGCGCAGGCGAGTCTCGTCCTTAATCCGGTAATCACCGCCGCGGCCTTCGGCCACGGCCTTGAACAATTGTACGAGGTGACGGCAATGATCGGAATGCGCCGCGGCGCCGGCGGCCACTTCACGCAAGAGGTTGCGCGCCGCGATGGTGTCGGCATTGGCGCCGCAGATGCCTAGCGGCGATCGCGGCGTAATCTTGCAGGGTCCCATGTGGCACATGCGGCAGCAGACGCCATCCGTGCCAAAACGGCACGTGACGCCTTGGGCGTCGGCGCGGCAAAACGCGTCGATCGCGCCATCGGCGGCGGCTTTCTCGATCATGGCGATACTGGCCAGGTCACTGGCCTTATCCTGTGGCGGCCTTTCCTTCGGCATTACGTCTCCTCTACGAGCAATAACGTTTAGTCAGCGAAAGCAGAAGTCGAAAGTGTTGTGAAACTGGTCAGCCCCGTGGGAGCCGACGCTGAAGATTGATATTTACCGCAGGCCACGCGCCGCCCCACTAAAGTATGAAACATATTCTCATAGCTCCGAAGGAGCTAGCTATAATAGCCAGGGGCAAGCGCCGCGCCGCCCCTGGTCTGAAAGGCTATAGAAGTTATCAGCCCTGAAAGGGCGGGATACCCTTCGGCAAAATTATCGACCTCAAGCCCAGTCATTACGCGTAGCTCAGCCTGGACTGAAGTTCGATCATAAGAAACGCAAGGTTGCCAAAATCCAGCCCCGGACGGGGCGGCAGAATATAGCCCAGGGTGGAGCGCAGCGGGACCCTGGATAGACCTGCGAATAAAAATCCTACAGCCCACGAAGTGGGCGACAGAATCCGGCTCTGGTCGAAGAAGATCTGTCGCCCCGCAAGGCGGGGCTTGGCGTGGAAAGGAATCCGTCGTACCCAGGGTTTCGCTGCGCTCCACCCTGGGCTACACTCTGTCGCCCCATACGGGACTGGTTCTGGTCACATCCGATAGCTTATGATCGAATCACAGCAGCCTGAAACGTGCAGCAAACCTCCTTTGCCTTTTTAATAACGGAATGGATTGGAAAAGCTTCCTCTTCCATTCAAACGTCAAATTCTAACCGCGTCGCTCTCGCGAATTCGGCGAAATATTTGCTTCCCGGCCGTATACACGGCGTTTTCCACGGAAAGCCCGAACACCGATTGTCCGGCGGCATCCCGTGCTGCGACTTCCGCATCATCGGGGAGTCCGCCCAGAAGAGCCACGGGCGTGTCTTCAAATAGCCGCTGCGCCCGATCCAGACATTCTCCGTCCCGCATGCGGTTAATCACAACGCCCATGGCCTGGGCGCTGATCGCCAATTCCAATGCCATGTCGTAGAGCCGCCGCGCCGTGGCCAGCCCGCGCGCGGAGGCATCGGTCACAAAAACCAGCCAGTCGGATCGCTGCACGGTTCGGCGACTCAAATTCTCCAAACCGGCTTCATTATCGATGATCACCGCGGGATACTGATTGGCGATTCGGGCCAGCACGCTGCGCAGGACGTTATTGGCATAACAATAGCAGCCGGGTCCCTCAGGACGTCCCATGGCAATCAAATCAAACTGGGCGGCTTCGACCAACGTTTCCTGAATTTTCATATCCAGGAGCTCGGCTTTGCCCATACCATTAGCGGATTGCGACTGCGCGAGTTGTTTGGCTTCTTCGCGCACGCCGCCCACGGTGCGGGGCGCTTTCACTCCCAGCAAGGCATCTAAGCACGTGTTAGGGTCGGCATCGACAGCCAGTATGGGCTTGGGTCCGTGCTCGGTCAACCAGCGTACCGCAAGCGCGGCCAGTGTCGTTTTGCCGACGCCCCCTTTGCCTGTAATTGATAATGTCCAACTCATAGATACCTGATCTCAGATTCGATCATACGCGCTTCTTAAAATATCGTTCAACTGGAAAATCCATATTTCCTCTGTAAAGCCGTGCAGGTTTCGCCGAGCAATTGAAAAACCCGCTCCGCGTCCGGAATCTCCAGGGTGCCGGTGCCGCAAGAGGGCGTAATGAAAGCTTGCTCCAGAATCACCGGAAGGCTTATTCCAGTCTTTTCGGCAAGATGGGCGGTGACTTTTTCAAAGTGCGCAACCAGGCTTCCCACCGACTGCTCACGGATAGCCTTGCTGGTAGGGATGACGCCGTAGGCGATCGCATTCTTGCGTTCGACCAAGTGGGTCTTCATTGGAGCGGGGTACAGCGCGATGGTCTCGCCATATTCAAACGCGTCGACATTGATAATGTCGACGCCGGCATCGACGAGCAGGGACCATTCCGTATTGCCGCAGCAGTGCACGCCGGCCAGCGCGCCTTCGGCATGGATGGCTTGTATGATTTCGCTGAGCTTGCCAATGACGTCACCGCGCTGTACGGAAACATAAGTGGAGCTGCCAAACGCCGCAAGAATCGGCTCGTCAATGAAACAAATCACGGTCTCGGCGTAGGGTTTAAACTTCTGGATCTGCCAGCGCGCTTTCATGGCCATGCCCTTGACGATGGGATCGACAAATTCCTCGTTGTAATAAATTGCGCGCTTGTTTTCATCCACGACGGTCAGCGCGATGGAAAGCGGGCCGGTGACTTGCAACTTAACGAAGGGCAATCGACGTCCCAAGGTCTTCAATTTCGCTTCGAGCGCGAGAATGCCATGGGAATATTCAGGGCTAATGGCGGCGACCGAGTAATCGCCGCTCTCCTCGGCGGCCAAGTAACTCTCGTAGAAACGAGCCAGGTCCTCGGAGCAATCGCCCGATGTATCGAAGAACATCCTCGATTTTGCTTCGTCGATGACTACTCTGGGCAGCCCTTCCGAATACTGAATCTCCATCTGTTCTCTTAAGCCAAGTTTGGAGAGCTGCGGCCAGATCGGTGCGCGGGGAATGGCATTAAAGATAACAGCGATGGCTTGGGCCGGATCGAGGTGCGGCAGCGAGCCAACTGCCGTGGCCGTGCATCTAGGTTTTATGTTCATTTTGGATCTCCCAGCAATTATCCGGTGAAACAGAACCGGGAGCGGTAGCGACCGGGTGCGACCCACCCAGGCCCATCCGGCTCGGCTACTCGCCCGCTACCGCAGGCGTTGCTGTTTTCACTCATCGGCGTGCCCCACCAAGGGGCATGAACAACTCCTTCGTTAGTCACAGTCGTTACGGTCCCCCCAGGAGGCCTAAAGAATTCCCACGGTCTTGGCGGCGCCGCGGTCATGAGCCTGATCTCCAGCTAGTGGGGTTTCACGGCAAAAACTTTGATCTTGTCCCATAGTTCGCGAAAGCGGGATAGAAGCCCTTCATCGGCGATATCGATCAGCGGCAAAGCCTCTTGGTCCGCCTGTCGTATCGTTTCATGGAAAGGCAGCCAGCCCAAGAAATCATCCCCGGCGAAAGCGCGACTGAGAAACTGCCGGTCGTGTTCGTTAGTTACTTTATTGCCGATGATGGCAACATGGCGGAGGCCGATTTCGCCGGCCATGCGACGCAGGCTGGCGGCGGTTTCCACCGCGCGGGTTGCGGGTTCGACGACGACGATCAGCAAGTCTACGCCTTGGGCCGTGGCGCGGCCCAGATGTTCCAGGCCGGCTTCCATGTCAAGGATCACACAATCATCCCCGTAGAGAACGACATCGGTGAGCAGGGCACGCAGCAGTGCACTCTCGGGACAGGCGCAGCCTGAGCCACCGGACTCCACCGCGCCTAGCACCAGCAGGTGAATGGAGCGAAAGCGCGCCGACTCCTTCTCGGCGATATCGGAAACATACGGATTCAATTTGAATATTTGGCCGTATTGCTTAACCTTGGCGCCAGTCCGTTCTTCGATCAGGACGCGTCGTTCGGATAAGGGAACGATTTTGCGACGCTCCGTTTCGGCCATTCCCAAGGCGGCAGCCAAGTTCGCATCCGGATCCGCATCGACGGCCAAAACCCGCCTTCCTTCGGCCGCTGCCATATGGGCCAGCATCGCGGACAGCGTCGATTTTCCGACTCCGCCCTTGCCACTGACGGCCAGCTTCAATCCCATGTTTCGCAGCAACCTCCATCGCTCGTGTGTAGTTTACTCTTTTCGCCGCCGCACGGTTCCCCTTTACGTAGAGGTTCTCATCAATGCCGGAAGCGACTTGCGTTCATAAAGAAGGATAGGACCGCTTTTTTATTCCGGTCTATGGCCATTAGCCAAGGTGATGCGCGCACTTCCTCTGCGCGTGTGATTCTATGCTTAAAGTCTTTGACAAGATCGAGCGGCAAGACAATGCACTGGCATGCGTGTCCCAAGTTCCGGAGGCCACTCGGGTCAAAGCCTCTTAACCTGTCCCTACTGCTATACTATCCAAAAATGGATTCAAACACAATAGAAATAGGAATTCCCTAGCGCGGCGGGAATTCTTGGTCATTTCTAGTGAGCGACTTTGACGCACCCTTTGCTTTTTACGAACACTTTTGCGTTATTATAGGCTGGGAGGCTGCCGCTGGGATATGTGAAAGTTAAGTCCGAATTAAAAAGATTTTGTTGAACTTTTACCAAAAAGCTTTCGTTGTATTTCAGCGGAACTTGACCTTGACTAACCAAGGAGTTCCTACTTGGCACAGCCAGAGACAGAGCTTGTACAGGATTGCCTCGACGGTGATGAGGCTGCCTGGGAACAGATCGTGAATACGTACACCAAACGCATTTATAATTTGGTGTATCGGTACACGATGCGTTTTGATGTCGCTGAAGACCTGACTCAGGAAATATTTCTGCGGATATATCAAAGCTTGTCCAGCTATAAATCGGAGGCCGGCCCTTTAATCAATTGGATGCTTACGGTGGCCCGGAACATCTGCATCGATTATTTTCGTCAGAATCGCCGGCACCAGAAAGTGGCCGGCACCGATGAACTGGAAGTTATGGAGTTTAAATCTACCGCCAACCGGGACGCGGTTACAATGCTCCACCTCGAGGAAAAGGCAAAGATGGTGCGGGCTGGGATTGAAATCTTGTCGCCGGAATTGAAGGAAGCCATCATCCTGCGAGACATGGAAGAATTAAGTTATCAGGAGATTACGCACATGCTCAAGATTCCAGAGGGCACGGTTAAATCCCGCATCAATCGAGCGCGGATCGAGTTGGCTAAGATTCTCAAGAAAAGAAAGGTTACTCTCGATTAAGTAGTGCCCGAACGCCGGCGTATAATCTTGAGCCGGCTTTAAGGTAGCAGACGCCGTTATGAACTGCGAGGAATTCGAGCCACATATTACGGATTATCTTGAAGGTACGCTACTGCCGGCGGTCGCCAAAGTCGTAGAAGATCACCGCGTCACCTGTACTGAGTGTCAGAGGTTGATTACCTTGGTTTCGCAGATCATTGATACTTGCCACGCCATGCCGAGGCTGGATCCTCAGGCGGAGTTGCCGTCTTTGATTCTTCAGAAGACCCCGCGGAAAGTGTTGCCGGGCTTCTCGCTCTTGAGTTTCTGGCAAGGGCTTTTTCGACCGATCCTCTGGCCGAGGGCGGCAGTTGGCGCTACCCTTATGGTGGGCTTTCTATCTTTAACCATCAACCAATTGGGTAAAGGCAATAACGCGCCGGAGCATTTGTGGAAAAAGGCTAATCTCTTCGCTCATCACGTCTATAGCCAAGGCCTGAAGTTGTACGATCGCAAGAACCAGTGGCAAGCCCAACTTAAGTTTCTGAGCGAAAGCCTCCGCAATCAAATTGATTACCATTTGGGCGAAGCCGGCGAGGACCCTCGGCAGGATTCGTCCTCACGAAAAGAGGGCCAATCATCCCCGCCCGAGCCGAAAAAGGATCTTAAGAAAAGCGGATCTTCCCCGCTGAAACACGAGCGTTCCATGCTTACTTAAGAGGCCGGGGAAAGTCGTGTACTCGATTGAGCGGCCAATCGCGTTGCGTAAGCATTTTCAAGATTGTTGCAAAGGCGTCCCCCAGCTTGTCTTAACGACAAGCAGAATAATGAAGAAACTGGGGAAGTTTCTAAGGCGCCTGGAGTTTGGACATTTTGGCGTGGGCCGGCGCCGTTCCTACGAAGCAGGCGAAAACATAAAGTCGCACGCGCCCTGGCAGGGGCGCAAGGAGATTAGCCTGGGGCAAGCGGAGCGCCGCCCCAGGACTCATGGCCTCATCCACTACGAGCGCCCCGGCAGGGGCGCTGAGAGGTGCTTGGCCTACCAGATGCCCTAGCGCGGAAGTTGAGAGGATAATGCAGCATCAAATGAGTAGATGACCTCTCGGCACCCCTGCCGGGGTGCCGGTGTTCTAGGGGACTCGCCGACCTGGGGCGGCGCTCCGCTTGCCCCAGGCTAATGTCCCGGCGCCCCTCTGGGGCGCTCTG
>JACOSC010000168.1 GCA_016179055.1 Acidobacteriota bacterium | reverse complement strand
GTCCGAGAGCGGTTATCGTCGATGATTTCAATGGCGACGGCATTCCGGACTTGGCGGTGGCCAATGAGCAATCGAACAACGTCGCTATTTTGCTCGGCCGCGGCGATGGAAGCTTCTTAGAGCCTCAATTCTTTGGGGTGGGCATTCACCCTGCCTCACTCAGCCGGGGAGACTTCAACGGTGATGGCCTGCCCGATTTAGCCGTGCCTAATTATGATTCACACAGTATAACAGTACTAATAAATGACAAACCATGACTATGTCGCAGCATTAGTGCCTGTTGGTCATCGCATTTGTCACGGCGGTGGATCGTAATTGCTAGCCAGACAGCGGCACGGCTTACCTCGATGATGGAGAGTTAGGGGAGACCGGAAGGGTCTACCCTTAAAGTGATCATGGGGATTTATCGTACTCGGGCGGTCGATAAAGGGCGTGTGGCCGCCGCGTTATAGGTAAAATTCGTTGGAGCAATCCAGTTAGGACGTCCCGAAGGAAGTATTACCAGTGTCGCACTCAAATTTGTATTATTGATTACTGTTAGAAGATTCTGGAAGCCACCGCCGTTGCCTATATACGCCCGGCCATCCGTAAGCCAGGCTACACCTCGGCCACTTTCGAAGATCCGTTGGGCATAAGGTCCGAAAACCTGCCCTACGTCTAGAGGAATATTAATGGTGAAGAACCACCGATCTTGGTTGCTCGTGAGGTAAGCTTTTGAGTTGTCGGGTTTCACCGCAATCCCCATGAATCCGATATTTGTGATTACTTGCCCTGTAACCGGATCGATAACGCTGGGCATGGCTATAGATCTGACCGACTGTACCTCACCATTGATGACCGGAATCACCAGGACTTGTCGGTTAGCCGGGGTTTGATCGGTCACGTACATACGAAATTCGCTGGGACTAATATAGGCATACGCAATATGACCAGGAAAGCTGCCCGGGGGAAGCGTGATCGGCGGGCCTATTAAAGTGAAGGTTGCGGCATTAATCCTGTATACGGTCCCATTAAGAGCAGCATTGGTCACCCAAGCTTCCGTGCCGCCATTAGCAATGGTAACGCCAAATGTATTAGAGGCCCCCAGACCAAGCGTTGTTTGAAGTAACGCGGTGCAATCATTGATCACGTCTACAAGGTCGGTTCCCGTGGTCACAAAAGCATATCGGCAACCGCCACCGCCAGTCGGCGTTGGAGTTATAGCGACATAAAAAGCCCCTCTAGCGAAACCGGTTCGTATGGTGGTTGGGAAAGGATTAGGATCGAGAAGATCAATCCTCTGTACGGCGTCGGGGCTCGTGGCCGTACCGGTTACATAGAGAAAGCGGTCGTCATCGGTTATAGCGATTCCAGTCGATTGAGGTTGAGTCGGTACAGTGATAGTGCCCACTTCTAAGTTATCGAGCGTTCGAACCATCGAAATATTTTTAAAGTTATTAGAGGGAAAACTTGTGTTGTTAGCCGTGTATGCAAATTGTGTTTGGTTCTGAGCAAAAGCAGATCCGGAAACAAGAGTCAGGATAAGAACCAAGATCAAGGGGACCCCCCTGATCGCAAACGAACTATTTTGTTTTTTCATATTTTCTCCTAATTGCAAAGGTTTTATTCCTAGACACTAATGGGACTCTTGGGTGATCAATTGTAACCCTGAATGATATCTTCATTGTATGGTTTTGGTCAAGTAGGCAAGACGGTCCAGAGGCAACGCCGGTGTTTCCGTATGGCCGAAATCAGACATCGGAATGGCACTGCCCATTAGAGACCTTCCCCGACGGGACGCCCCTACATGGCAGGGCAGGTCGGCCTGAGCCCAGCCATTTATGAAAAGTATGGAAAGTGGCGCCAACGTACGCGCCGGAGCGCTGACACGCTCTCTGCATGGGCAGGTTATGCACGACCACACGGCCTCGGCTGAGGGTGACGCCCTGCCCCTCGCCCCAGCGAACAACGGCCCTGAGCAGCGAAGGGAATATTCTCTGTCCTCTTTGCTCGCTCAACACCGTTCCCAAGCCAAACGTAGCCAGAGCCACGCCGGTCGCCTTGAAAAATTCCTCATCTATCTTGTAAGTCTGAAATCCGATTGGCTTGCCGGCGGCCTCCGCAACCAGAACGACATGAGCAAAAGTTCCACGACAACTCTCCAGCAGCCATTCGGCATAGAGTTCCCTAGTTTGCTCCAGTGGTAAATGAGAATCCTCCGCGTAGCGAGTCTTCATGCGATCGGTGAAGGCGGTTCTGGCGATCTTCGTCAGTGGCGCCAGATCTTCCGCTTGATGTGGGCGGATTATCCACTTTGGCGGCGGCTCCGGGGTAAGCAGTCCCGGTTTCCACAAGTACTCCAGCGTGGTGTCCATCAGCAAAAAGCCGGCGGATTCCAGGCTGTGCACTTGGGCCGTGTCCCGTGTGTCGACGCGGCAGGCGAGGTGCCGTAGGCCGCCGGCGCGGGCGCGGGTCTCCAGCTCGGCCAGCAAGGCATGGTAACTGTGAAGTTGTTCCGTATAAGTTCCGACCGCCAACAGAATCGAAATTTTTCCCATCAGGAAACGGTAGATCTTGCTCTCCCAATCGGAGGGCTCCAACGCGGCAACACCCGCCATCTGCTCATTGCGTGCATGCGCCATAACGCAAGCCGCCGGTTTGGCGGCTGTGACTCGTAGCTGGGCCAACTGAAACGCGGCCGCTTTGGCAGGTGAAGCTTCATACTTTTCCATAGAGTGCGTGGATAGCCAGAGAACTTCCTTCAGCTTATCCCAGGGCCCGTTTTGTGCGATGTCGATAATCATACTCTTTCTCTTAACTTGTTCTCGTAGCTTCGCAGGAGCAATCTATAATAGCCAGGGGCAAGCGCAGCGCCGCCCCTGGCCTGGAGTTTGGAAATTTTTGAGGCGCGAAGTGCTGAGCCCCGACAAGGTCGGGGCGGCAGCGTAAAGCCTGGGGCGTGAGCCCCAGGAACACATCACTCCTACACGATAAGCCCCGCTCTGCGGGGCGACAGCAGGTTGGCGTTCCTCTGGTATGGCGCTGTCGCCCCGACCTTGTCGGGGCTCTAACGGCTTCGAAGTCAAGCTGACTCTCCCGACCTGCGGGACCCCATAAAATGTCCAATCTCCTGAAAGCGGCTGGAAGCCGCTTCCACACTGCGGAGCTTTGATACGCTACCTCTGCCTCAGAGGGCCGACGTAAAACTTTCGGATGACGGCCGGCTAAGGTCTGTAAGGCGGCCTAGTCGGCTCAAGTTCGATTTTTGCGCATTCCTGAGGCTCGCGTGGGGCTTCCTGCCATCATTTGTTGCGCGATCTCGAAGCCGCATTTGATGGCAGCGTCCTGGTTGCAATAGAGAAAAGCGCCTTGCCGTCCTGCCGTGAAGAGCCCGGTGCGGCCCCGTATATGCTCGAACATTTTGCCCAATCGCGCTTTATAACCGACTTCATAAATCGGATAGCCGTTCGGTTCGCGGACAATAAAATAGTCTTCGATATCCTCCGCGGCCAGCAGTTGTAGGGCCTCCAATTCCGTAAGGAGCCGACGAAAGATCGTTTCATCGGAGGCGGTGTATAATTCGTCGCCCTCGTCGCAGGTCAACTCCAAACAGATGCCCGTTCGCCCCTGCGGAACCAGGTCCGGACTGAATTGCTTGTACTCGGAAATGCGATTGAAAGAGCGGTCGGTGAAATATATCCAAAAAGGGCCGATGATCGAGGGCCGCTTGACGCATAAATTCACCAGGATGATCGCGCGGTATCTTAGATTACCGGCGAGCGTCAAGATGTCCGGCTCCGGCGCCGGAGAAAGCAGTTGCAGGAATTTGTCCAAAGGAATGGTCGAGAGCAACATATCGTAGGGCCAGCGCTGCGTCTGTCCATCAACTTGTGCGACGACCTGCCGCTGCGCCGAGTCCACTCGTGTAATCTGCAGCGATGTATGTATACTGCCACCATGGGCGAGCACGCGCTCCGCCATAGCTTTACTCAGAACGTGAGCGCCTTTCCGCGGATAATAAAATCGGTGCAGGTCATGGGTGGCGATGCGGCCTGACGGAGTCAAGCGCATGCGGTCGCGGCTGATCAACATCTTCTTCATGACTTCCCACAGATTTATTTGCGGGACGCGATCGCGGGCGAAATCGGCATCAAGGGCGGCCGGCGATATGTTCCAGACCTTTTGCGTATAGGGGCCAAAGAACTCTTCGTAAAGCACCCGGCCAAACTGATTAATCAAAAACTCTTCCGTGTTGCCTTCCGTTGCTCGGCCCATGCGGACTTGCAGGCGCGCGTGTAGGAAGCTGAAGAGAGCCGCCAGAACTCGCCATGGGCTCATCTTGGAGGCCAGGTCGCTGATGCGTAATGGGTGGTTGAAATATTCACCGCGATAAAATATTTGCGACCACTTTTGCAGATACCAATAATTATCTTCGCCGCCCACCAACTCCTTGAACTCGTCCATAATCCAAGCGTCGCGGCTGAAAAAACCGTGCGGACCGTGATCGAACGTATAGCCATTGACGACATGGCTTCTGGACATGCCGCCCACCTCGCGCTCCCGTTCAAGGACATTGACCGCGTAGCCATGTTTGGCTAATTCCCAAGCGGCTCTGAGGCCGGTGAGGCCGGCACCCAAAATAACAACGTTGCAGGGCATCAATTCCTCCGACAGGGCTCCACGTTAGATTCGGCAACACTTATTTCCGAGTGTGCACGGGAACACAGGGGCAGCCCGCAAGCGCCGACTTGGTCCCAGTGTTGACCTGGGAAATGAGTCGGGCGCATGCGCTCGCAGGAACGTCTGGAAGTGCCGACCCGGCAACCCGTATAGGCTTGACCGGCTCTCCGCCGTAATATCATCGTCCATGAATCGCCTCGGCCGCGGTCTCTGAAGTTTGCTTGCGCCGGCTGAGGTCGCCGATTAAGCCGAGGTAGGCTTTCAAGTGTTGGTCTTCCGTCCAAAATTGCGTATAGGCGCGATAACCTTTCTCACCCAGCTCAAGCCGCAGGCTGGAATTGACGCGCAGGGTATGCATGGCGGCGCGTAGCGTGGACTCGTCGTGATAGACCAATCCGCCGCCGCTCTGCGCTATAATCTCCGTCAGCGCGCCGATGTCATTAACAATGACCGGGGTTTGCGCGGCAAAAGCCTCGAGCAAGACCATGCCGAAAACTTCGTAACAAAGGGAGGGCATAATAACGGCCAGGGCGCCGGCGTACAGAGACTTCAGCTCAAAGTAGCTGCGCTCGCCGAGGAACTTGATATTGGGCGCATCGGCGGCGCACCGCCGGAGTGTATCTTCGTAGTCTCCCCGCCCGACAATAATAAGATCAGCCGCCGGATATTGCGCAGAGACCCGTATCAATTCATGCACGCCTTTAATTTTCTCCAATCGTCCGGCGTAGAGGAAATAGGGTCGCAGTTGCGTTCTAATGGTCTCCGTGATTTCTTGCTCCTTGGGAAGGAAATGAGGGATATGCACAAACGGAAGGTCCAACCCTCTTTGCCGGTGCTGTTCGATCACACTTTGGCTGGGCGCAATAAAGGCATCGACTTGTTTCAGAGCGCCGGCCATCAAGTCGGTGTATCGCCATAACTGCGGAGGACGCTTATGGCGTAGTTCGCAGGAAAGGCACTCCGGCTCCAAGCAAGGGGCGCGCTTGTTCTTGAAGAGAACGTGGGTCGGGCAGACCAGCCAATATTCATGCGTCGTATAGAGCTTGATGGCGGAGGGCGTGCCATAGTATAAAATTTGCGGGCCGCCAATCAGCGAAATATTGTGATAATGAATTACATCATAGCCGCCCGAATTAAGGATGCGCCGCAGCGGGCCGCGCTTCAGCCACGGCCGTCCGCTCAGGTATGTGGCCAGCGGCGACAGTCGGCCCAATGAACTCTTTAAACCATAAACCTTAATATTTTGATGATTCGGATAGGCCAATTCCGAAGGTGTCCGGTTCAAGGCATAGTAGGCATCTTGGCAATGCACTACGTCAACCGAATGGCCCAGACGGGCCAGCTCGTTCGACAGGCGGTAGACGAAGATCCCATCGCCGCCAAAATTATAGGGCGGGTAAAATGTAGTAACCATGCAAAATTTAATCGTTGGTTTCATGGATCTTCTTCTAGGCTTTCTCGGCCACTTCAGCGAAAATCGTTTTCATTTCCTGCGCGGCTTGCCGCCAACTGAACTGCGCGGCCCGCTGTAGGCTCTTCGCCCGCATCTTGGATTGTAAGCCTTGGTCGAGGAGAACGAAGCTGAGGGCGTCATGCAATTCCCCATTATGGGATGGATCAAAAAGCAGTCCGGCATCACCCACCACTTCCGGCAAGGCGCCGCTGGCGCTGACGGCCACTGGGGCTCCACAAGCCATAGCTTCGACGGCGGGCAGCCCGAAGCCCTCATCGTGCGAGGGCAGAACAAACAACTCCGTCGCGCTGTACAAGCACGCCAAGTCCTCGTCCGGCACAAAACCGGTAAAAACCACTGATTGGCTCAGATTCAACTTCTGAGCGGTTTCTTGCAGCGCGGGATATTGGGAGTAAAACACGTCCGCTTTGTCTCCGACCATGGCCATAACGACATTGCCGACTCTCCGGCTTTGAAGTAGTGTAGCATATCCCCTAATCAAAGTATCGAGGTTTTTGTGCGGTCCCATGCCTCCGACATAAAGGATGAATCGTCCCTCTGCCGGGAGGCCATAGCGAAGCTTTACGGATCGTGTGCGCGCGAGATCCTGTACGGGGGCGAAGACCTTCGCCGGGGCTTCGCGAACCACGCGCACCCTCGCTGGAGGCCAGTGGAACTGCTCTAATATGCCGCGGCGGGCGTGCTCAGATACGGTAACGATCAGGTTTGCCGATTTGAGGGCCGCCCGCATTTTAATTCGCCAAAAGAAGCGGTCCTTCTTATTGGGGAAGATCAGCTCGGGATGCTGCTCGGCCATCACATCGTGAATGCCCAAGATGACCCTGGCCCGTCGCAGCAAAGGAAAATAGGAATAAACCGAAGGAAAGAAGAATACATCAAAGTTTTGCTTCTGCGCCGCTCGTGTGAAGGCCAGTAGGTCGCGCGCCGAGCGGTGGCTGAGCGTGGACGCGGCCTGCGAAGGCTGGCGCGACGTGTGTACAATCACCGGATTGAGCGACTTGGGGAAATCTCCAGTCGCCGCGGTTTGCGCATCCACTAAGGCCACGTACTGGTTGCCGGTATCGTATTCCAGTAGTGCGCTCAATAATTCGCGTGTGAACCGTCCATAGCCTCGGCGATTGGACCAACAACACGCATCGACCCCGATTCGCATGATCTCCTCCCCACCACGTGTATGCCGTTTAGGTTTTCCGCATACCCCCGATGGCGGGTATATGAGACAGGGTTCCAGGGGGGCGGCTGATCGCCTTGAGTCGATCCCCTATCTCATTCCACCTTTTCTAGGCTATGCCCTGGGCCCAATAGATACCCGCAGAATTCACCAAAAGCCCAACTTATAGTGTAGAGGAAGAGCAACGGCAATGAAAGATAAAACTCTCTAAGGTAGCGTTGCTTCACCAAAACTCGCTTGGCGATGCGCGGCAACAACAAGGCCGGCAGCGCCGGCGAGAAGAGCAGATAAAACAACCGGCGCCCGAGCGACGCATGCGCCACACGCATGGCGGCGAAGGATCGGCCGTAATGATAGCGCTGCTGCAAGAATTCCAGAACGCCGAAGGATTTTTTATGATAGACCACAATCGCCGGCACGGAAATCAATTGAATGCCGTTGGCCTTGAGGGCTTCGTGCAGGAAATGTTCCCACACCCCTTCTTGCAGTAGGTCTTCGCATTTCATCAACGCCCGGCGATTGTACGAGGCATTGTTGCCGGGGATGTCGGCGACGATGCCCGCCGGAATCGGTCGCATACATTGACTGTACTCACAAAAGAAAACCGACCAGTCCACGATGGACTCGACGCTGCCATTCTCAACGGCGCCGCCGACGGCGGCATGTCCGTCGGCGTGAGCTTTAAGGATTTCGGCAAGCCAGCGCTGGTCGGCCATGCAGTGGTCCTCGGTGAAGACCAGTATATCTCCCCGTGATTCTCGCCAGCCCATCGCGCGCATCTTGGGGATCGACATATGGCCGGCTACCGAAATAAGTCGCACGTTGGGAAAGTGATTTCGCACACCCGCGGCGGTCTCGCCGCCACAGCGGTCTACGACAAGGATCTCCGCCTGGGCGCGCTCGGGTTGGCGCTCGATGGCCTCTAGGCACTCCCGTAGGCAACCCAGTCCATTGACCGAGGCGATGATTATTGAAAGTTTGGGTCCCTGCTCATTCATGCTCTATCGTCCGCTGGCGATAAACTATCGATGAATCCTCCGCGCGCTGCTGCTTCGAGCAACGCCTCATGCTTGCCGGCAACTGTAGCCGGGGCCGCATAGATACCCTACCGCTTCGCCCATAGACCATGCCAGGGTAAAGGCAATGATCCACGGCAGCGCTATCGCCCACCGCCCCAAATAATCAGTGCGGCGGCCGGCGCACACCATCATACGGAAGCAAAGCAACATGGGCAAGAAAAGACAGCCTAATGCGAATAGCCTTTGATAGACCATTGGCATTCCTTGCGCACGCGTTCCCGCATAACAACGGCCGTAATGAAAGCGCAGGCGAATAAACTCCCTGAAAGAAAATTGATTCTGGAAGTAAACCGTTATCCCGGGAACCGCGATCAAGGAAAGGCCGGCTTGCTGCAGGCGCGTATGCAAGAGATTCTCCCAGGCTCCCGCTTCCAACAAGTCCGAACCTATAGCCAAGGCGGCGCGCGTATAGGACACATTGTTGCCGGGAAGTTGCCTGGTCGCTCCCGCACGTGGTTGCAGATAGGCGGCATATTCGCAAAAGTAAACGGCCCAGCCTATCAGGGAGGCTTGCTCGGCGGGGCGAACCGACCCGCCGATGGCGGCGTGCGGCCTTTCATGCGCCTGACGAATTTGATCGATCCAATCCGGGGCTACCAGGCAATGATCCTCGGTGAAAGCTATTAGGTCGCCGTGGGACTTTTGCCAACCGAGGCGCCGCATGCGCGGGATCGGCAGGCGTTCGGCCAGTTCGACAATTTGTAGATTCGGGATTACATCCAACAAGCGAGCATCAACGCCATCGCCTCGGCTGCCCACGACAATGACCTCCGTGTCGGGGCCCCCACACTGAAAGGCCATAGATTGAAGACAGCGCGCCATGGCGTGATGGCCGCCCACGGCAACGACGACTATGGATAAGCGAGAGTTTGGCATATCGACGGGCCCAGGGGCCGATTTCATTAGTTCCGGCGGCGTCTACGGAAACCCTCGCCGGCGCGGCGAGGAAGGCCGTGCCGCCCAGACGTTCAGCCATAGACCAACCCTCACGGCTTTCCGCCGGCAGTGGTTAAGTCTAGCACAGGTGACGGGCGGCTTTAAACGATGACGCGACGGGCCAAGTCGAACTCACGATCCGAGCGACTCGCCGGCGAAGGCTGTCTCCGGCGGTTAAGGTCGCCAGTTCTGATCCTCGCGACCGAGCGGACGACTCGATTCACGAGTCAAGCGCAGCGGGTTCGTCGGTGACGCGGCAAACTCAAGTGATCTGGACGGGCGAAGGGGCAAATGATTACCTTGAGGATTTTATCTCGTGGGCAATGAATCACGTTATTGACGCGGTACGGAGGGGTGCTGTCCCTTACCATATCGTCAATTGGCTTACCAGACATTACGACGATTTCCCTCAACTACGGCAGACGGGAATCAGAATGTGAAACCCAGCCTGAGTTTTTCATGATCTAATAATGACCCTAGAATACTTAGAAAAATCTCGGCAATATTTAAGCTTAAGCCTACCGGTCATTTTGTCTTCTCTGATCGGTCAAAATGACCGATGCAACCAGTAGCAGCCCGTACAAATTGCCCTTCGATTGACTGAAATGGCCGATTAAACAGGCACTTGCCCTTCAGAACTCCGAGACGCTTCTTGTGGAACGCCGCTTGCTCATTCTTTATCGTTAGCTTGCCTAGTCCCTCAAAAGGAGGTGAGACCTTGGTGGACCGGACAGCGGTAAACTTACGAAGCTATTTCCGAGTTGTCGTGTCAATTTCCGAGCCCGTTCAAATGAATTTCAGATTGGAGGGGAGAACCTACCCCTATATATATGCATCTGTCCATGACATCAGTGTCGGTGGGGCCGGTGTAGTTTTGGCAATCCCTCAAAATGTGCCAGAAGGACAGTATGTGACCGATGGAAGGCTTGTATTACCAGAGATCGAGCCCATCTCATTTGAGGGTTATATCAAGTGGCGACATAATAGACGGGTCGGAATTGAATTTATCAGGATGCCAGAAAGTATTGGGCGTCTCATTTTCCAATTCGTCATAAGACGAGAAAGGGAGATGATTAAGGAGGCCGCTCGAAATAATCTGCAACCGAGCAGTTACTGCTGAACAAATAAATCGTGTTAGGCAATTCCTGGACGGCCCCTAAGTGATGGTCTCTTGACGGAGTCTCCCTTGGATCCGATATTTGGGCCAGCTTGTAACCGCGTCCGTGGGGGTGCTTGTAATTGAGGGGCTGATCACGCTACCGTAAGGGACAGTGCCGTTCGAAGGTAGCATCCTAATGATGCCAGGGCGACCGGTTGGAAATCAGATTTACGGATAGATCGAAAAAGTTTCCCTGCCTCCTGGAACAAATCCTGTCAGCTTTAATTCGTCGCTGGTTTATACTTCACAAAAAAACAAAAACTCGTCGGTCGGGAATATTTTAAAATCTGGTGTTTTACCCCCGCGTTTCTCCTCTCCCTGAAAATAACCTCGGTGCAACAGTACCGGTCGCGGTAGCGACCGGGTGCGCCGCGGCCTATCCACCTTGGCCTACCCGCCCGCTACCGCAGGCGGTTCTGTTTTCAATAAATTCGTTTACTTAACATTTTGGGGATTAATGACTGTGACGCCAAAGAACCGCTTAAAATCGTCAGTGTTAAAGGTTAGAAGATTCTTGATACCGTGAACATTCATCGCAGCCACGATTCGCGTATCATAGCCCTGCTTGCCTAAAACTGAATGTAAGACGACCAGACGTTTCCATTCAAGATATATCGCCGCAGAATTAGCAACGACTGTAACAATAGACTCAATACGGATTGCTTCCGCCACCAGCAATTCCCGTTGTAGCGTGTGAGGCTCTAAAATAGGGGGTATGACGAAAAAGTTTTTGCGCTTGCCTAAAGCCGCCCTCACCATCGCCTTTCTAGCTCCTGCAATTTTTGGCTGAACAATTGGCGTTCGCTCTGC
>JACOSC010000167.1 GCA_016179055.1 Acidobacteriota bacterium | reverse complement strand
TTTCAGTTTGAGCTTGGAGAGCGTGGTTTTCCCGGATTGGCGAGGGCCGGTGATAAAGCGCATCTGCCGCCCCCACTCTTCGGAGAAAGCAATTTGAAACAAAGCCCGCTCGATCATGAATGATAATTTATAGTATTTATTTAATAAAGTCAACATGGTGAGGTTGTTGGGTTAATGGTACTCTAAGTCAGTATAAATTTTCCATAGCTCTTGACATTGTTCGGAGTGTCAGCAATCTCTCTCTTTCTTTGCCAAATCCCGCCTTTGCCCTGCGTGAAGAGCAGGAGGACAAAACCGTTGTTGAACTTGCTGCCGCGTTGGATGGGCCTCCCACTGCTCCTATCGTTTCCATTCAGCCGAATCAGAAGGGGCTGGCCGATGGGCGGGGGCTTTCCGTTCCGGCAGATGTCCACGGGGTTCGGTATAGCGATCTCTCTGGTTACAGAGCCCATCTAAAAGTAACCCCTGCCGCCGGCGCGGAGGAGGGACAAAACAACTTTAATTCTGTACTCACTAGAGTGCAAACTCGGATAAAAGCTGAGTGGGCTAACTTCGATTGGAAACTCTTGAGCCAAGTAGCGAAAGATGAAACAATTTTTGATTTCGATCTGTCAAAAGGGAAACCAATCACCAATTACCGGATCGCTTTAATCTGGGGAAAAGAACAGGATTTATGGTTTCATTTCCATCTGGATCCTAAGAATGGGCCCCTGAATCCTCAACCTGAGCGTCCTGGATTTCTAGTTAAATTAGTCAAGAGGCGGGGGCGGATTATTGATATAGCTGACATATTGCTGGAACCTGGCGGCGATTACTTTCAAGTGTTTGTCCCTATAGATCATCGGGAAATCCTTCCCAAGAAAGGCATTGAAACGCTCAGAACATTGATCCGAGATTTTGTGTTGAGCCGAGGAATAGAAAAGGATCTACAAGAAGCTCTCCTAGAAATTAACGCTGGGAAGGAACTTTTCTCTGTCCTTGGCAAGTCAATAACTCCAGGGGAGGAAGATCTGTACCAAATCCTTCACATCCGAGAGATCGGTTCAACCTGAAAAACCCGTGAATTTCGGCATCTTCGCGTCAAGTGCTCCAATTTTCTCGACGGGAACAGGTATAATGTGATGAGCGAAACGGCCTTTGCAGAACCTTCACCCCAGGGGAAGTTTGTGTCAGATGCCCAAAGGGCTCCGCAGCCTCCAATTCTCCTTCGGAGACACCTCCCTGACCCACTACGGAGGAATGGCGCTTTTTCAGCAGTTTTGTCGAAAGCTGGGGTTGAGGCGCCTGTTCCAGAGGCAGATTCCTTGGGGCCGGAGGGACAACCTCTACCATCCCGCAGAACTGCTGCTGTGCATTCTCTACGGCATGGTGGCGGGCTTGAAGCGGATCTCGGATACCCGAATCCTGGCGTACAACCGTTCCTTCCAGCAGCTGCTGGGGTTGCAGCGATTTCCTTCCGATACGACCCTGCGCAGCTTCTTGCGCAGCCTCGGCCCCCAAGAACTCGAGGGTCTTCTCAAGGTCCACGACCGCTTGCGAACCCGGTTCCGGGAATACCCCCGCGCTCGAACCAGCGCCACGATGGACTTCGACTCCACGGTCCTGCCGATCTACGGCTGGACGATCCAGGGGGCCAAGGTCGGCTACAATCCCAAGAAGCCCAGGCGCCCCAGCTATCATCCGGTGGTCGCCTTCGATGGCCACAGCCGGGATACCCTTCTGGGAATCCTGCGGCCCGGCAACACGCAGCCGATCACCGTGGCCCAGGAGATGTTCCGCCTTTGCCAGGGCAAGGTCCCTCGATACGTGCATCGCAAGAGGGTCGCCGTGCGCCTGCGGGCGGACGCGGGATTCTACGACAAGGACTTCGTGCAGTTGCTCGACGAGGAAGGAGTGGGTTACTGCATCGTGGCTCGGATGACCCATCCCCTCCAGGCGCGAACAGCCGGCTTGCGGTTCCGGACCTTCCGGAGGCAAGGACACTGGCAGGTGGCGCAGACCGCTTATCAACCCCTCCATTGGGAGCTCTCTCACCGCTTCGTCGTGGTTCGGCGCCCCAAGCCTCCACGAGAGGAAGAAGCCGGGCAACTGACCTTGTGGGAATTCCACGACTTTTTCTATCATGCGTTCGTCTCCAACCTGCCCCTGAAGCCGGCGGCCATCTACCGGTTCTACGCCGACCGGGCCAACGCCGAGCTGGACATCCGGGAACTCAAAGAAGCTCTGCCCCTGGGCAAGATCCCCACCGTTCGCTTCACCGCCAATGCCGCCCACTTCGAGTTGATCCTCTTGGCGTACGATCTGGTCAACTGGTTCCGCCGGCTCTGTCTGCCCGGGCCCTGGCAACGGGCCAGGCTCCAGACCCTGCGGTACGAACTGTTCATGCTGCCGGCTCGACTGCTCAATGTTCATCATCGCAACGTCTTGGCGCTTCCCAGCGGCTACCCTCATCGCCAGAGGTTCTTCAAGGCGCTGGCGCAAATCCGAAGACTCCGAATCCCGTGAAATCACACGAAGTTGTCGAAGTCAAAACCACGGGCCTCGTCGAGACGGCTGAAAGAATGCACCGATTCACGGGTTTTTCAGGTTCA
>JACOSC010000166.1 GCA_016179055.1 Acidobacteriota bacterium | reverse complement strand
CCGCTTCCGATTCTTTCAGGATGGCGATGATCTGTTCTTCGCTGAATCGACTCTTTCGCACTTCTCCTCCTCGGCCCTTGGCGGGCCATCCTACAGGGAGAAGTCACATTTCCGCTGGTCTAATTTCTGGGGGGCAGGTCAATGGGACTCAGGTCTACCCGACGATCAAAGATACCAATGGGAACTACTTTTCCAAGGATGCCAACGGGAATCCCGTTGACACGCTCGGTCGCACCGCGCTGGTTTCGACTGTAAACGGCAACACGACCACGTATGACATCCCTAATTCCCAGGGAGGAACGTCCCGGTTTACGGCAACTACAAGCACGATCAGCGTAAACACGAACTTTGGGCAAACGGGAGTCACCGAGTGTAGTACGAACTGTACCATTACAGTGATCACGCGTCTCGACCTGCCCGTCACAGGTATGAGCTACATCTTTGACTATGACTCCGGTACAACGCCGGGCAACTTTGGCCTCCTCAAGACTGTCACTCTTCCGACCGGCGGAACTGTCAACTACACGCATACGACCTTTGCGGACGCATATGGCAGCAAGAATCGCTGGGTGTATACCCGTACATCTGGAGGGGGGCAGTGGACTTATGCACCGCAGGTGATCACGACTTGCGCGCAAGGAGGCGTTAACTGCCAGCAGAAGGTGACCGTCACCAAGCCGAGTAGTGATCAGTGTGTGCATACGTTCACAATGAACAACGGAGCATGGAATTCACAGACCGGCTATTACAACGGTGCCGTCGCGCCCGCGAACCTAGTGATGACACTGACCACTGATTATGACTATAGCAACAACTGCCTTCCAAATGGTTGTACCGGTGCGAGATACATCACAACTACGCGGAACACGACCGTTATACCAGGCACGACGACGCTCACAAGAAAGACTGAGTACAGCTACGATAGTCCAACGTATGCAAACGTTGCTGAGGTCCGCGACTGGAACTACTACACGGGCGCGGCGCCGAGCACGCCAGACTTCAAGACAAACATCACATACGTCACGGCGGCAGCCTACACAGGCATTGGCATTATTAATCGTCCCTTGACGGTGACAAAGCGCACGGGATCTGGTACGTGGATCAGCCAGACGAAGTACACGTACGATACTGGCTCAATCAGCACATCCGGCGCCACCAATATTGTTCATCATGATGACACCACCTTTGGTTCCAGCAACGCGGTACGCGGAAATCCAACAAAGATGGACGCCTTGCTTGCGAGCGGCGCGAGCTGTCCGTCAAGCACTTGTCTGGAAACAGTTCTTTCGTATGACATCACTGGCCAGCTCGTCACAGGCCAGGACGTTGCCGGCAACGCGACAACTTACAGCTACACCGATAGTTTCTTCACTGATAGTGGCGCCAACCCACCCCAAGCGTATACACCAACGCAAGCGACCAATGCGTACCGCACAAAAGTCACTCGACCGTTAGGTCTGATCACAACCTATGGATATTACTTTGGAAGCGGGAACGGAGCGCTAGTGACCGGCCCGAACGGCAATACGCAGTACGCGCACTATATCGATTCGCTCGATCGGGTCACGCAGAGAGTGGACGAGCTAGGAAATGCTACAAATTTCCTCTACACAGGTGGGACACAGGTAGAATCGATCCTCAGCTTCAATGGAGGCGCGTCAGCGGTCGATGCCCTAGTAACCCTAGACGGTCTTGGACGTGTCTCGACCGCCCAAACCAGGCAGTCACCCGGCTCAAGCAATTTTGACACGGTGTCTGGAAGCTACGATACGAGCGGCAGGCTTGCACGCATCAGCATGCCTTGCGTTGCGACGGCGGGACAAGCCTGCCCATCTACGCCAGCCACTACCTTCCAGTATGACGGTGTGAATCGCCGCTCCAGCGTGACTGATGGAGGAGGAGGAACCCTCTCATACGTTTATTCGAGCAACGATATTAAACGGACGGCTGGGCCTGCTCCCACAACAAGCAGCCAATTGGAATACGATGGATTGGGCAGATTAACTTCCGCCTGTGAGCTCACGGCAACGCTACCCGGCAATGGCAATTGCACGCAAACCATTCCCCAAACTGGCTATTGGACCCAATACGGCTATACGATGGGTACCAACTCGCAGACGGTGAGCGTGACTCAAAACGTCCAATCCTCTCCGGTGCTAAATCGAACCTACACGTACGATCCTCTTGGACGCCTGACGTCGGAACTAAATCCCGAAAGCGGATTGACACAATACTTCTATGATACGGCGCCCAGTAGTCCGGGCGTGGCTTGCTCCGGCACCTCTGGCGGCGATCTGATCAAGCGGTACGATGCCAACGGCAACACCACCTGCTACACGTACGACCCGCTACATCGCGTCACGAGCACTACTTATAGTGGTCCGAACGCGGCTAATCACAACAAGTACTTCGTTTACGACGCGGCCTCGTACAATGGCACGAGCAT
>JACOSC010000092.1 GCA_016179055.1 Acidobacteriota bacterium | reverse complement strand
TGGGTCGTTCACCTCCTGTTGCTTCCCACCCCACCTCGCGGTGGATGCAGTTACATTTGGTTACAGGCCGGAGAGCGTTTACCTGGAGAGGACTTGCACCTCTCTGGCCATGCCTACTCTTAGGCGCACTAGGCCGGCCTTGAAAGGCCGGTGCTGACGACCACAGCAACGGACGGTGTTGCTCGGTGACGCTGGCGGGGGTGTCGGCTGCAAATGGCCGGATAGGCAACCGTTCCCGACGAGGTGATAGTAGTGTAACCCTCACAATTACATAGCCATTGCCACCGCCCGTTGGAAGCATGTGGTGATTTCCGCTCCGGATAAATTGTAGTGAACGACCCCAAGTTGGGTGGGCGCGCCTCGCGTTAGAAACTGTTGCCGATAGTCAGTCGACCGCGAGACCGCGGCTCCTTGAGCTTGAACAACCGTCCGTCCGGGGCGATAAAGCTCTGCCGCAAACGCAAAGGATTAATGGCGAAAACAAAGCGGAGCGGTTGATTAATCATCGGCATTTGCACTTTTAACTCGCCGCCTATCGAGAGACGCAGCCGAGTATTAGTGCTATTGATCAAGTGGAGAGTTTTACCCGGCGTCAAGTTCTTGGGATCACGCAGTGCGGAGGTCAGGCCGGCGTCAAAAAAGCTCGAGAAGCTGAATGGCCCGCCTAGTGGAACGCGATATTCTAAGTTAAAGGCCGAAAGAGTATCTCCGCCTACGGCCGCCACGCCATAAGTGGTCCCGTCCTCATAATACACTAAAGGGCTGGCCTGGCCCAGATCGAACCCGCGTAAAAGATACCCATCGGAAAAGAAGCGTTCATAAAGAGGAACCTCTCGGCGGCCAAATCCGCGCACATGGGAGGCCACGCCGTGGAAGGCCAGCGTATTTCGTCCGCCGCTGAGCGGATCGGCATGGAAAACTCTATAGTCGATGGTCGGCCGCATCATGCTAATATCGCCGCCCAGCGGACCGCCGGAAAGAGCGGAGCCGAGGACAAGCTTCTGGCCGCGCTGGGGATCGCGCAGGTGATCGGTAGTATCGAAGCTGAAGGCCGGCGTCATTGAACGGCGAGCTAAGCCTTTGGTCGTTGTCAGGCCGGTGGTAGGTAAGTTGCTGGAGAGGCGTTCCGCCTGCAGTCCAATATCGATCTTGGAAACTTCCGAGATGGGATAGCTTCCGGTCAACGATCCGCCGAGGCTTCCCCGCGTCACATGGGAGATGAGGCCCGATGGAAAATTTTGCGTACCCAGAAGCGGAAATTCGATGAAGCGACGGAAGAGGGAAAATCCCAGAGTAAATTTTGAGCCAAATAGATTGCGGGTGATCATGTCCATGACCATGTTGTAACTGCGCGCGCCGCCCGTCAATTCCAGGCCGAAGATTTCTCCGAGGCCCAGTAGGTTGACGGCGCTGTATATGGCGCCGGCATAGCCGCCGCCCAATCCCGATGATCCGCCGGTGAACCAAAGCCCCTGCTTCTGTCTTTCTTTCAAATGAACGATGATGTCCACCTCTCGTTCTTCCTTGTCCACCTTTAAATCCACGTGGCGGCGGGACAGGTCTTCCAGCAGGCCGGTTCGATTAAGCTTAATCAGGCTGCGATCCAACTGGGACTCATCGAAGGGATCCCCTTCCGAAAGCGTTAAGGCTCGTCGCAGCATTTTATCGGGGATGCGGCGGTTCCCGGCAAACTCAACTTTGCGGACATAAAACGGGTAAACCTCATCGAGATTAAAAGTAATGCGGGCGGTCTTGTTGATATCGTCAAAATTCTGGTCGATAGAGGGATTCATGATCATATAGCCGTGTGACCCCAGAACCTTCTTAATGGCGTCGTAGGTTTCCTGGAGTTGCTGCGCATCATAGGTATCGCCCGACGCTATACCGGCCAGCAGCGGTTCAATTTCATTTTCATAGGAGGTCCGTTTCCCATGGCGTGCCACGGACGCAATGCGATAGATTTCTCCTTCTTCGATGGGGATGACAATTCGCAGACGCTTGGCATTGGCAAATTCGTTGGGCGTAGTGACGGCGCGTAGGGGTGGGCTCGTAATTTCGATTCTTGGCTCGCCCACGCGGACGCGGGCGAAGCCCTGGCTCTGGTAATACCGCGCCAGGCGCTGCAAGTCCTCTTCCACGCGGGCGCGGCTGAAGACGTCCTTACGAGTGAACAACGTCATTAAACTTTTTTGTTTGACCAAACGCATCTGCGCACGCAATAGAGAATCGGAGAAGGTGGAATTGCCGTCGAAGGCTATGGATTCAACTTTGGCGCGTACCCCTTTATGAATTTTAAACGTGAGCTTGACGGTCGAAGGATTTAGCGAAGTGACGGTCAAATGTACATTGGCCGAGGCGTAGCCGTCTTGGCCCAAAAGGTCTTGAATCAAACGCTCCGCCTGACGGCCTTTCTCGGGGTCGAAAGGCTGGTTGACCCGTAGAGTCACTTTTTGGCTGAGCAGAAAGTCCGTGATGCGCGCCACCATGGGAGGCGGCACACCATCGTATTCAACGGCGCTGATGAAGGGCCGTTCGATAACATTAAATACGATAATGGCGCCATCGGCCGCGTCCTTTTGTTCAACCGAAACGTTTTCAAAGGGTCCTAGCTTCAGTAATGACCGAAAATCTTTTTCCAAGTTGGAATAATCTACGGGTCGGTTGATTTGAGAGCGGAGATAAAAACGGATAGTCTCGGACGGTATTCGCTTGTTGCCGTTGATTTCAATATGCCGTAACACAGGCAGTCGGTCGGCCGCTTGGCCGAAGAGAATCGGACAACAGAGCCCCGCGATGATGTACAAAATTAATGTCACAAATGTTTTGATCATGGCAACCTCTTAAAAAGGGAAGCGCCGCCCCGTTGGGTTCCCTGCGCAGTTCCAAAGTTCGTCAGCCGGATATGACGAGTAAATTTAACACGAGTGTTGTCGGGGCGCAAGGGGACCAATCCTTGCGCTGAGATTCGATCATAAGCCGATCAGACGGTATCGAAGCCCGCCCCGTGCGGGGGGCTATAGAGCATGGACATTGGCCACAGCCATGCGCGATCCTTTCGTCCCACCACTGCGAGCGAGCGCCCCGCCATAGCTCGAAGCTGATTCGCGTAGCTCCTTCGAACGATTTGGACTGTAAGCGGTACCCCACTTCTCTGAAAATGACACCGGCGCAACAGTACCGGTTGCGGTAGTGACAGGGTGAGATCCGCCTCGGCCACCCGCCCGCTACCGCAGGTGGTTCTGTTTTTCATTCGTCGTGCCGCCTCGAACGGGGCGTGAATAATCGCCCTACAAATGTCCAAACTCCAGAACCCCACGGGATTGGATTTTGGCATCCGCGCGTTTCTTATGATCGAACTTCAGATCGAACTTCAGGTCCTCTTGAATTTTATTGTATGGCGAGAGGACTCATGATATACTCGAAATCGTATCGAATCCTGACTGTAATCTTTTCCAGCCGCCGGGGGCGGCGCGCGTTCAAGATATTTTTTAGACGGCATGGCCTTTACGTTTCATAAACCTTTTTCAATCAACCAAGGAGGTTTTATGCTAAGATCATGGCGACTTGTTCTGATGGTAGTGGGGGGGTCTCCTC
>JACOSC010000165.1 GCA_016179055.1 Acidobacteriota bacterium | reverse complement strand
CGGAGCGCCCCAGAGGGGCGCCGGGACATTAGCCTGGGGCAAGCGGAGCGCCGCCCCAGGTCGCGAGTTCCCTAGAACACAAGCGCCCCGGCAGGGGCTTCAGCGCTAGGGCAACTGGTAAGCCAACCCCCTCTCCGCGCCCCTGCCGGGGCGCGTGCGACTTTATGGTTCGCCTGCTTCGCAGGATCGGCACCGGCCCGCTCCAAAATGTCCAAACTCCAGGCTCCTTAGAAACTTCCCCAGTTTCTTCATTAGTCTGCGTGTCGTTAAGACAAGCTGGGGGACTCCTACGGAGCTTACATCGTACCGAATTCACACCCATTTCAAACACGGGTCCCAGATTTTTTCTGTTAGCGGTCGGCTGATAACTGCCGGTACTCACGCGTTAGGGCACGCCGCCGGTACAGTGCAGACCCCCTGAACCATTACGTCTGCGGTTTGAATCATCGTCGAGTGTAGCGCCGGCGACGGCCGGACTTCAGGCTGATTTGGAGTTCCCTGAGATAGACCTTCATTTGTTTCAGCTCGGCGCCGGTTATCGCATTACCGCTGTAACGGGCCTTATGGTACGTCTCCGTGATGGCCGCGGTAAATCGAGTGTCCGGGCGGTCCTGCAAAGCCCGGCAAAATTCCAGTGGAGTTTGATAGAGCGGCTTACGGAACCCATAACGGCCAAGCAGTAGCAACATCTCGGAATAAAAACCTACGGCGACGCTTTGCTGAACTTTGGCATTACGTCGTAAAAGCCAAGGCCGTCGCCGAAAAAATACGATTAGCGCAAGGCCACCGCCCAGCGCGAGCAATCCCAGAATAAGTGGGAGTGCGGCGTCATAATCAGGCTTGGTAAAGGCGATGCGCCTGAGCCGGGCGTTCAGTCGCTCGGCCCAATGGTGATTCATGTCTCTGATACCGCGCTCGACGGCGCTCAGGGAATTAACCGCCTCGCGTAGCGCGCGGGCCTGTTGCCATAAGTCGTAGCTTATAATTTGGTCGGCCCAGAACAACTCAATCGTGTCGGCCAGCTTGAAAATCCACTGTCGGACCGGATTCTGCGGCGCCGCCGGATCGGCCGGAGTCGGGTCAAACTCTACCCATCCGCGCTCCGGGATAAAAGCTTCCACCCAACTGTGCGCGTCCGATTGTCGCACTACATAGTCTCCACCCATGGAGTTATATTCGCCGAGCCGAAATCCATTGACCAGGCGGCTCGGTAGGCCGACACTGCGCAGCATTATGGCCAGCGCTGAGGCGAAATATTCGCAGTGACCGGCCTTGGTCTTGAATAGAAACTGTGCCACCGGATCCGCAACGCCCGCTTTTCCGGTCAGGTCGAGTGAGTACGCATAGTTTGTGGTTAAATGCTTCTCCAAGGCCTGCGCCTTCTCCAGGGCCGTGGTCCGGTTGGCGGTGATCAGCGCGGCCAATTCGCTTACACGCGCATCGAGCGTCGGCGGCAAGGCCAGGCAAGCCGTCAGCATTTTTCCTTGAACGGCGAGTGGACTGCCGGCTCCGTCAGGCTGGCGCAACGACGAAGAAACCGTGTAGCGCAAGCGGGCCAACGGTGGGCCCGGCAAGGTTAACGTCCCATGGTCATCTCTAAGCAAAGTAATGATGTCCTGTGAAACGATCGAGGCCGGGCGCGGGCCGGTAAAGATGACATTCGTGTTTAAGGATTCGAGCAAGATGGTTTGCTCGATGATGGGAATCCCCTCGCGCTCAGCGATGTAACTAAGAAAATATACTCGTTGATTTACCAGCCAATTCTGGCGCGTAACCGGGCGGGGTCGGTTGACGCTTTGCGTCCAAGTCTGACCATCATAACGATCGAGAGCTACACCGCGCCATTTCCATGTAAGCGGCAGCGTCTCGATCCCCCTCAGCCGTACACGCATGACCACGGAATGGTTTTGCTTGATGTTGCCGATCTCGCCCAAGCGGACGCGATTTGAGAAACCGCTGATCAACTGAGGCTGCTCCGAAGGCTGCGCCAGGAGTCCGATCGATAGTCGAGGGATAATGAAAAAAATTGGTATCGCAATAATAATAATAATGCAGGTCAGCATGAGCGCGGCACTCATCAGCGGAGCCGCTTTCGGGTGAGGCCCGTCGTCGAGCGGTTCATACGCGCCGGTCCCCGTAGGTTTTTGGCTTGGCGCCAAGGGGCGTTGATGGCGCCGGGCGCTGCGTCTGATTTCAAAGAGGATTAGCGTGACGACGCCGGAGATCAGAAATAAAACCAGTGCACCGAAGAACGAGAAGTCAATGGTCATGGTGGTGGCGACGAGAATCTGCAAGAATGCGGTGATGAACAGGTACACGTAATCACGATCGGCGCGTAACGTAAATAGCTTCAGTATGGAGACAAAGAAAAGTAGCCGTATAGCCGCCGCTCTGAAGTCGTGGGAGAGGTAGGCGAAATCAAAGAAGAAGAAAGCGGCGTAGAGCGTGGTCAGCCCGTTAAGCCAGATCTTGGCGAGCGGGTGGGCGGCGCGGTCAGGATCGTGGAACCAGCCGGCCGCCAGTGCCAGCCCGTACAAGAGCAGCGTAATCCTATCCACCTGCCCAGTGAGCAGCAGAGCCCCATAACTCGCAACGAGCATGCCGTAACAAGAGGCTTTCAAGTACTGCTGGACTCTCATCTGTTTTATCTTAACCCGGGCGAGCCGGAACCCAACCGGTCAAATTCAAAAAGTAACATTGGTAACCCGATTAGCACCACCGATCGCCCTCGCCACAACGCGGCAGCCGTATGCTAGCCCAGGCCAACGGCCTGGGTGAAGGCGTGTGTGCGCGAAACGAAGCCCCAACGGGGCGACCCTAGTTCAGGTTCACGATGATGGGCGAAATGATTCATGATTGTCGAATTAACGCCGCCCCTTTTGGGCTGAAATTAGATTCTGGTTCGGTTCGCCAGCCCAGGCCGTTGGCCTGGGCTGGCATAGGTTCGTCCCTTCAGGACTTGGGTGTATCCTTCCCCTTTTGGAACGGAAAGGCCTATGCTGACATATTTAATCTAACCCGGACGAGCCGGAACCCAACCAGTAAAATTCAAAAAGTTGGTTGCGCTGGAAAACCGTCAAATACCCGCAAAGTAGAAGCGGCATCTTGCCGCTTTCTTGCGTTATGCGGCTGGAAGCCGCATCTACATGAATAAAGCGAGGAAGCGCCCTCCAATAAATATTTTTTACCGCTTCAACACAATTTCATTTTGTCAAAGATTAAGCGGGGAAACCGGCGCCGGCCGATCCGGCCGCCAAGCGACGATTGGCGCCCTGCGGCCGTCTGTGTCATAGTTGCCGACAGTCCTGGTCGCCCAGCCACCGTGGCCAACATTGGCGATGGGCCCCTAACGTGTGATTTCATCAAAATGAATGACGCGTGCCCTGCGCGTCACGGACGGCGCTACCTCGGCGCGGGCCAGTGACGTAATAATGATCATGAATCCCTTGGGAGCGGGAGGGTAACCGGCCGCCTGACCGGCATCGATCCACTGGTCCAGCGTGCCTGGCGATGATCCGCCAAGGTGGCTCGGCTCTACTCGCGCAAGCAATTCGAGGATGCGATACAATTGCATTTGCCCCCATCCCGTAAACCACATTTGTTCCGGCAATCCCAACTCGACTTCAATCTCCTCTTGAATAAAATGGGTAACCAGACTGGCCGTGAGCGATACGGCGTTCTCGAATTGCTCCGCAAAGGACGGCGTGTCCTTGTAGCAGCGCGTATCCAAGAATAACGTCACTCGACGCTCATCGGCGCAGGTGAAATCTTTCATTATCAATTGCGACACTTTGGCCGTGGCTTTCCAATCCACAAAGCGAGCATCGTCGCCGGGTCGATACAGGCGATAGGCGTATAGCTCCTCGCCGTGGCCGCGGCGCGGGCTGGGCTGTAGCCCATTCCAAAAGGGCAAGCCCTGGAATTCGGCGTTCACCTCATAGATGCGCGGATAGACGACGACTTGCCCTTGGGCCGTAATCCGCTGGCTCTTCGTAAAAAATCCAAATGGGAAACACGTGCTGATCCTGAAGCCGTTCAACGTATAACAACCACGGGCCGGGAAGATGTGCATCACGGCCTGGGAAACACTTTCCCCTCTCGGAACCATGGAAAAATACACGGGATGTTGCAAGAGCAATTTGGCGTCGAGCGTCTCAGGACGGTTGGCGGAGAAGCGGTCACGTTGCCGTCGGCGTCTGAGCAAGCTAAGCATGCGGTGAAGCGCCGATACGCTACGCGCCGGGCAGCCACATACCGCCAGGGAAAAAGACGAGACGAAGCGCTTATGGTTTTTTAGCGTTACTCTTAGTGGGACAACGTCGCCCACCGATATGTGCTCCGGGACTTGCAGCGACACCGAGATACCTTTCAAAGAAAGGCGGGCCATAACCCCCGATGAGACGATGGCGGCCAAGAGCACAGATAAAACTAAAAAAAGTAAATTATTTCCGGTGTTAAGTGCGGCCAAGGCAATGACCAGTATGATAATCAAATACAGACCGCCCGCTTGGGTAATGCCAAAGCCGGGGAGCGTCGTGCCCGCCGCCGTGACTCTATGCGCCAAGCGCGGAACATAGGCGATGGTAACAACCGCGGCAATAATCAGGGAGAGCAAGGCGAGGGCCTTCGATAGGAGCGCATTGCCTTGCCGAAGCCCGATCGAGGAGCCCATGGCCAATCCCAGCGCTAATGCCAAGAGAAACGCGATCACCAAGAACTCACCCCAGGCTTTCTTATCTGTAAGGAAGCGTCTCATATAAATGGCATTATACGAGAAATCCGAGCGGCGGGCATCATGGATCGTCGGATGGCTTTTTACCGGCAAATCATGTAGCATTTCTTGCGTAACTGCGCAGGAGTCTGATAACAGAATCGCTTGCGGTAGCGGGCGGGTGGGCCGCGCCACGCCAAGTCGCTACCGCAATCGGTACTGTTGCGCTGGAGTTAATTTCCGAGGAGTTGTTAATGCGCCCTGTGGGCGCATCACGACACATGAAAATAGCAACGATGCCCCTGGGAGCGTCCCGACTACCGTCGGGGCAAGGGTAGCCGCGGTCCGCGACCCGATTCGCCCCGACGGTAGTCGGGGCGCTCCCAGGTATTTTCAGAGGGAGGTACTGGTGAACTACGAATCCTTTCTTTCCGATAATGCACGGGCGATGCGCCCATCCATAATTCGCCGCATGTCCCAGTTGCTGGCCGGCAGGTCTGATGTGATCAGCTTCGCCGGCGGAATGCCGAACCTAGAAATGTTTCCTACCGATGACCTGCAAGCCATCTTCTCCGCTCTCTTGGCCAAGGAAGGGCCGCGTATTTTTCAGTACAGCGTGACGTCGGGTTTGCCGGGATTGATCGAGGCGCTCGTCGAACACCTGCACAATGTCAAACAGATCAAGGCGGCCCGCGAAGAAATCATCATCGTGAGCGGTTCTCAGCAAGGTCTGGACCTGGTGGCGCGGATTTTATTAAATCCCGGCGACGTGGTCCTGGTGGAATCCCCAAGCTATATCGGCGCCACCGCCGCTTTCAATAATGTCAGAGCGGACATTGTCGGCGTTCGGCGAACTTCCCGCGCGCTTGATCTCGATGACCTCATGGCCAAGATTGATATGGCCCAGCGCGCCCGTAAGCCGGTGCGCTTTCTTTACCTCACTCCCAATTTCCAGAATCCCACCGGTTTCCTTCTTTCCCAAGATAATCGACGGCAAATTCTGGACCTGGCCGAGCGGTTTAATTTCTTGATCTTTGAAGACGATCCTTACGGCGACATTTATTTTAGCGGCGGCAGTCCTCAAGCAATACGGCCCATCAAGTCTATGGATACCGGTGGCCGTGTGATTTATCTGAACAGCTTTTCCAAGATTCTGGTTCCGGGTTTGCGCGTCGCATGGATTACAGCGCCGAAAGAGATCATTTACCAGATTCAGTTAGCCAAACAGGCGGCCGACATTTGCACCAGTACGCTCAGTCAAACGCTGATATGCGAATACTGCCGCCGTGGGCGGCTAGGGGCGCAAATGGACGCAGTACGAAAGTTTTATGAGAAAAAGTGCCAGGTGATGTTGGACGCCTTGGCTACACATATGGCTGGGGGAGCGCGTTGGCAGGCGCCGCTCGGTGGCTATTTCGTGTGGCTGACCTTGAACCAAGCGATCGATACCGAGGCCGTGGCGCCCAGTGTTATCGACGAAGCCAAAGTAGCCTATATACCCGGCGGCCCTTTCCACATAGACGGACACGGGAAGAATACGATAAGATTATCGTTTTCGAATGAAACCGATGCGACGATTCGCGAAGGCATTTCTCGCCTCAGCGGCAAGTTAGCGTAGAGAACGGCGCGGGAGGGTTTGGGGTCGAGCATGATTAAGACTATTGAATGGACTGAGGCTGGCGTGGTGATGATTGACCAACGATCGCTGCCGAGCGATGAGCTTTATCACGTGTGCCGCACGCACGAGGAAGTCGCCGAGGCCATACGGACGATGGTTATTCGCGGCGCTCCCGCCATCGGCGTGGCCGCTGCCATGGGCATCGCCCTGGGCGTGCAAAACCTAGCGACGGCGCCGCCCGCCGATATGGATTTGGCTTTTGATTTGATTTGCCGTACATTGGCCACGACGCGTCCCACGGCGGTAAACTTATTCTGGGCCATTGATCGCATGAAGCGCGTTTTTCAGCGCCAAAGGAGCAAGTCTATTCATGAAGTCGCACAGCTTTTGCGAGCGGAAGCCTTAGCCATCTGTCAGGAAGATATTGCTGCCAATCGTCAGATGGGGGCCCATGGACAAATTCTGATACCGGACGGCGCACACGTGCTTACCCATTGCAATGCGGGCGCCTTGGCGACGGCCGGCTACGGCACGGCGCTCGGCGTGCTCCGCGCCGCGGTGAGTGCCGGCAAACGCCTACTGGTCTACGTCGATGAAACGCGTCCCTTCCTGCAAGGCGCGCGCCTGACGGCCTGGGAGTTAATGAAGGATAATATCCCGGTCCGGCTTATCACCGATAATATGGCCGGCCACTTCATGAAGAAGGGAGAAATTGACCATGTCATTGTCGGCGCCGACCGCATCGCCGCCAATGGCGACGTGGCTAACAAGATAGGCACGTATATGGTAGCGGTTCTCGCCCAAGCGCACCGGCTCCCTTTTTACGTAGCCGCTCCCATTTCTACGGTAGATCTTTCGATCAGCAACGGCGACCAGATTCCCATCGAAGAGCGTCAACCGGCCGAGGTGACTGACTTCAGAGGCGTGCGGGTAGCCCCTTATAACGTTGCGGTCGCGAATCCGGCGTTTGATGTTACTCCCGCCGCATACATTCACGCTATTATTACCGAACAGGGGATTGCTTGGCCGCCTTTTGAGAAAAGCTTGCCGGTATTGGCCGGTGCCGCCGGTGGCCAATTGACCAAAGGTGGTAGGCATAATTAGTGGCTTACGCTAAGGACGTGTCGAAAAGGAAAGGCGGAAGGCCAACGCCGGCGATGGCAATACAGCGGCCACTGCAAAAACGGCCGCGTGGAAATTCCGCGCTCTTCTCAAGATAGTGGCCGATCAATGGCCCGAATTCCACGGAAGTCGCCGGAAAGCTTTGCGGCGCGGAAGGATGACTCGTTGGAAATGGGGGACACCTATGCCAGCCAGCGGTAGGCAGAGAAAATGGATCATCGGCATTGATCTCGGCGGTAGCCATTTCTCGGTAGGACTGGTGTCGACGTCGGGCGCGTTGCAGTCTGTCCAAAGACATCGCGTGGCCGTGGCCGATGGTCCCGCGGCTATTATCGATCAAATGCGCGAGGTGATCTTTGCACAGCTCGATTCGCAGGGGTTGACACGGACCGATGTCTTGGCGGTGGGGATTGGTTCTCCCGGACCGTTCGATCGCAAGGCCGGCGTAATCATTGAGTCATACAACCTGCAATGGTTTGATGTGCCCTTGGTAAAAATGCTGCGCGAACGAGTCGGCATGGATGTTGTCTTGGATGGCGACGCCATCTCCGCGACCTACGGCGAATGGTGGGCCGGCGTCGGACGCGGCAGCCGGCACATGGTTGGGCTGACACTGGGAACCGGCGTCGGAGGCGGCCTGATTATCAACGGCGCGGTTTACTACGGTTGCTCGGATTTGGCGGGTCATTTTGGCCATATGATCATCGAAGCCAACGGGCGCGTATGTTCCTGCGGCAATCAAGGCTGCCTGGAGGCGTACGCCTCGGCTTCGGCTATCGTAGGGCGGGCTCTGGAAAAGCCGAAAGAGCTAAGACGATCGCAGGCTTGGAAAGAAATCGCCGGCGAGAGCCACCGGCTTACGGCGAAAGTGCTTTACCAATGGGCTCGGCGCGGGGATGGTTTTGCTCGTGCCCTCTTTGAAGAAACCGGTCGCTACCTGGGAACCGGTTTGGCCGGCATTATCCACACCGTGAATCCGGAAATCATCGTGGTAGGCGGCGCGGTGGCGAAAGCCGGCAATTTGCTGCTGACGCCCGCTAGACAAGAAGCCGGGCGACGGGCGTTCAAAAGCGCCTTTCGGCGAACGCGTATTGTGCGGGCAAGTCTCGCGGAGAATGCCGGTGTGATCGGCGCGGCCGGCTTGGCTCAGTGCCACTTTGGAAATCAGCGGCCCGGCGCGATGTAGTCAGAGATCGCGCGGCAAAATTCACCAACCAAGTTTACTAGTGGATTTATTCGACTGCTCGGTGAATCGGCTGGAAGGGCTGTCGGTGGGCAATCCGCACGTACGGATCTGTGAGGGATTACGACTGAGACGACCCAACGGGTCGTCTCTACGGCCGTAGGTGGGCAATCACCACGTACGGATCTGTGAGGGTTGCTGTTACACTCGAATAAGGTCATACTATTGTGACATTCGCCGACGAACCGGCGAGCCCACGGGGAATGCAAAGTTTGATCGTAACTGTTCAAGGGGGTCCGCTGATGAGCCTTACGACAAAAGGTGGGCCAACGGTGCCCGGTCCCCGAAGGGGACCCTGTTAATAGCCGGGGGTGGCGCTTCGCCACCCCCGGACTGGACCCTCCCGCAGGCCGACCCTGAAAGGGTCGCGGTCGGCCAACCACGCCAGACCTTACGTGGACCCTTTCAGGGTCCAGACGGGGGTGATGGCATTCCGTGGGTGGCGCGGGGCGCCACCCACGGCTATTAACAGGGTCCCCTTCGGGGACCGGCCGGCGACCGCCCGGCGACCGCCCTGAACAGTTACGTTCGATCTACGTTAGAGAGAGCAGCATTTACTCGACTCTATCTTGTTTGGGTCCGGGCGCGGCCTAGAATCAGCGATAGTTCTCTTATATCGTGCGTGATTGGCCAGGCGCTCGGCCACTGGCGCTTCCTCGAAGCGGAAGCAGAGGTTTGCATGCGTGTACACCTGGTCAATCCTAACCACTTGTCGTTTGGCATAGGCGTGATTACGCCGCGCTGGCTTTACGTACTTGCCGCGGCCACGCCGCGTTCCTACGGAGACCCCGTACTTGTCGACGAGACGCTCGCGCCAATCGACAGCGCGCAAATTCGCCCGGGCGATGTGGTCGGCATCGGGATCCATAGTGGAAATGCGCTGCGCGGCTACGAAATAGGGCGCGCCGCCCGTGAACGCGGGGCGCATGTGATTTACGGGGGGATTCACGCCAGTCTCTACCCGCAGGAGCCGTGTCAATTCGGGGGTGCGCATGCCGTGGTGAAGGGCGACGGAGATACCGTTTGGGCCAAGGTCCTAGACGATTGCAGGAACGGATCCCTCCAACAGATCTATGAAGGGGGTCGCATCGAGGCTGGCGAGTCCCTGCCGGCGCGGTGGGAGTTGATGCCTCCCGACAGCTATATGTGGGCTTCCGTTCAGACTGTGCGGGGATGCCCCAAGCACTGTTCGTTTTGCTCTGTATGGCGCACGGACGGCCAGCGGCCTCGTCAACGTGCTTCCGATGTGGTTATCCGCGAAATTGTCCAACTGCGCCGCATGGGCTTCCGGTTCATCGCACTCGCCGATGACAACTTTTATCCGGTCACCCTGGAAGACCTAGAGCTGGCCAAGCGGCAGAATAACCAATCCCGGCTCGAGCAACTGAGGGCCATGCGCCAGGAGCGGTTTGAACTGATGGCTCGCCTGGCCGACTTGCCGCCGGAGATGGTGTTCTTTACGCAAATCACCATGGAAGCGGCGGAAGATCCCGAATTCCTGGACGCCATGCGCCGGGCCAGGATTAAGGGAGCCCTGGTCGGCGTCGAATCCGTCACTCCGGAAGGACTGAAGGCCATCCACAAGGGGTTCAACTCATCAGGCCACGACCTCGTGCAACGGCTGCGCACATTCCGCCAACACGACATACACGTCTTGGGCTCATTCATCTTTGGACTTCCCAGCGACCGCCCTGATACCTTCCAAGCAACCGCCGCGCTGGCGGCGGAGGCTGATGTAACCTTTGCACAGTTCGTCATGTTGACGCCTTTTCCCGGCACCGTGGACTTCCAGCGCTGGGAAAAGTTGATGGAGACCGATCCCACACGGATTGAAGGTATTCCTCTGACCCGCTACTGGCTAATTCCGCAGGCTCTTCGACCCAAGGTGTACATGTCCCATCCGCGTATGTCCGCTAATGAAATCCGCCGGCGCACACAGGATGTCTGGGACCGTTTCTATAGCCTCCGATCGGTCTGGAAGCGGTCACGCTGCGTCAAGTCCCTGCGCAGCCGCCTGGCGTTTGTATTGATCTCGAAACTCTATCGGCAAATGTACGCCAACACCGGTATCGCCACCGACAGTGCACGGGGGAACCGCGCCGCCCGATGGGCACGGTGGCTGGCGAAACCTTGTCGACGATTGTTTCAAGCACCGCCCCTGCCTGAGACCACTTGATCTGTCCGGGCGATCGCCACGCGGTACTTCGCATTCCGGCCATCGTGACGGCAGTATAATCCGCTCCCTGGATCCTGTGGGTTGCGTGAGAGTGAAATAAGGTAACTGTTCAGCCGTTATGGTCCCGTAGGGACCACTGACTTTAGGCAGGTCCTTTAGGGCCTGCGGACGAGGACCGGCGGAACGCCCCGTCCCGACACGTCGGGACGGTTGAATCCCGACCGTGTGCGTTTCAACCGTCGCTACGCGACGAGTATTCTCCTGTGTCTGGCTATACCGGACTTGAAAGGCCGGCCTAGTGCGCCTAAGAGTAGGCATGGCCAGAGAGGTGCAAGTCCTCTCCAGGTAAACGCTCTCCGGCCTGTAACCAAATGTAACTGCATCCACCGCGAGGGGGGGTGGGAAGCGACAGGAGGTGAACGACCCATCCGTACGATAAGAAACTCGATTCGGCCTGAGCGACCGGCGAGCCTGCTAGGCAATGGCGAAGCCCAGATCCCGATCT
>JACOSC010000164.1 GCA_016179055.1 Acidobacteriota bacterium | reverse complement strand
GGGCCGAGCCGCGATTGGGTTTATTCCGTAACTATTGACGAGGAGAACCCGCGCATCATCTATGCCGCCACCAACAGCAATGGCCTCTATAAGAGTGAAAATCGGGGGGAGAGCTGGGAGCGCCTCAGCACTTTCGCTCCGGAAAAGGTCGTTATCGATCCTCGGGCGCGCGACACGCTGTATGCCGCCAGCTTCGGGACCGGGGTATACAAGAGCGTGGATGGCGGACGCACGTGGGAACCGCGCAACCTGGGATTAACCGTGACGCGCCTCAACGACATAACCATCGCCCGCGACACCGGCCGGCTCTACATCGCCACGGCGGGCGCCAGCGTCTGGTTCAGCGACGACCAAGCCGAAACCTGGCAATGAGGCATGCTTCCAGTGAACAACTCTCCGATCGCGCCGGCCGATAATGAAAACAGAATCACCTGCGGTAGCGGGCGGGTAAGCCGAGGCGGGGCCACTCGGGCCTTTATTTCATGCGGCTATTTCATGATTTTTAAACCCCTCCAACTTTTTATATTACTGCCTGTTTGGTTCCGACTTGGCCGGGTTAGGCATGTTGTTGCCTAATTCACTGCCTGATTAAGTGGATAATACATATTTGGTTTTACCCCGTCGCGATTCGCGGCGGGGCGCGAAAACAATCCTAACGGGATTGCGGAACAAAGCCCAGGGTTGGCCGCGTCCCCGCGGGCAACCCTGGGAATGCGATGTGAAATGGTTGCAACCCCCAAGGGGTTGCGGCGCGGCCGAGCACAGGTTCGCCGGTAACCGACGCAACCCCGTTGGGGTTGCGAATGCCCGCTGACCTTTTCCCAGGGTAGCTCGTTCCTCGCAACCCTGGGCTTTGAGGCAGAATCCCGTTGGGATTCCAACCCCCGCGATGTTTCAACCGCGATGAAACAGGCAAAATTTTCGGGACGTGCTATTCTGGCCTTTATTCATGCGGGTATTTCATGATTTTGAAACCCTTTTTGATATTGCTGCCTGTTTGGTTCCGGCTCGTCCGGGTTAGGACCAGAGGCCTGGGAAATTTTTGTAGGACGCTTATTGACCGTACCCGATATCCGCCAGGATCATTGTGGCGCTCGTTGGGTAGGAATTGGTAACCTCATCAGCCGCGCTCGTCAGGGTATATCGGCTGCGTGGACGCCGCCAGCCATTTCAGGTAATCCATATCTGCGGCCAGAATTGGGAGGGCAATCACTTCCGGGACTTCATAGGTATGCTGCGCCTTAATTTGCTCGCTCAGGGCCGCAAAGCATTTCGCTCGCGTCTTTATGAGCAGCAACCACTCCTGATCAACACAAACGTCGCCTTTCCACTTGTAAACCGATGTGATATTTGGGATAATGTTGACGCATGCGGCAAGAGCCTGCGTGACGAGATTTGTCGCGATCGCTTGAGCCAGTTCTTGCGAATTGGCGGTAGTCAGCGCAATGATATAGTCTGTCATGCAATCGATTATACCTATGAAATTCTGAAATTGCCAATCGAGGTGGAGAGTCATGGAACACGCCGCTCACGATAGAACGACGAAACGCTTCTTGCAAATTTTTGGAAGGGTTATCATTGGAATTTTAGTGATGGGAGCACTGGCCCTTTTGTCATTTGTCGCCATGTACGGCCAGCATGGCTATGTGGCCAACAAACGATCGATTGAGGAGAAGCAGCGTCTTATTGTCTCCGTAAAGGCGGCTCAGTTGCGCAATCAAGCGCTGGAAAAAGAAAATAGTCTTCTCCGAGACGATCCTAAAATAATTGAAAAAATAGCCCGCGAAGAGCTTCTTATGACCGGCCCGCATGAGCGGATCATTAGATTCATCAAACCAAATTCCCCAGGGTCAGCTATCCAAGGAACAATCCGGCCGCGTTAGACCGATCCGTCAGGACGCCTGCCACAGGAATTCTTAATTTCGCCTCTGCGAAACTTGCAGCGAGAACAGCGTGCATAGAACAAATAGCCAAACGCCAGAGACTCATCAGGCTTACCGCAGATATAGCTTTAAAAAAATGTTTTTGGAATAGTGGCGCCGACGTCCCGCTTGTCCATGGAGTTCGGGCATTTAGTATGGAGTGGAGTGCCGCTTACCACCCAAAGCTCCGCAGGAGCGAGATATAGTAGCCAGGGGCAAGTGAAGCGCAGCCCCTGGAAAGAAAGCGTCCCAAGCTCTCAAGCCCTGAAAGGGCGCACTACCGAAGATCAATTCCTACACCAGCGCCACGCTTTTCAGGATGAGCTGCGCGTCTGGTGCCGGAAATACGGGGTCGGGTTGGATGAGCGTTATGTTTGGGATTGAGGTCGGTAGTTTCACAGAAGGGTATCACGCCCTTTCAGGGCTTATAATTTCTATAATTTACATACCAGGGGCGGCGCTTCGCTTGCCCCTGGCTATTATAGTTCGCTCCTTCGGAGCTACGAGAGCAAGCTTCGGACACTGACGGGTTATCGCCTGACCCGTAGCAAATGTCCAAACGCCAGAGACTCTTCAGGCCTGCCGCAGATAGTTTCCGGGCGCACCCCATGAGTGCGCCCGGTTGACCCTCCTTTTATTATGACATCAACTTGTAACGGCGCGACGGGTACTTCGAGTGGCGCTCCTTGTGCCCATGACCAATGAGTCCAGCAAGGCCTTGGCCTCTTTCTCATAGCGAGGGGTCGCCACGAGTCTGTCCAGATGTTCCCGAGCCTCACGGATTTTTCCGGCGGCCACTAAGCTGTGCACCAATGCCCAGCGCGCATCGTCCAGCAGCATCCCTTGGCTGTTGGCGACGGCGAGTCGCAATTGCTCGCATGCCGCGGCGCGTTGACCGAGCCCGGCATAGCCCAACCCTAAGTAATAGGCGCCTTCGGCAGAGAGGCTGCCTTTACCGGCCAGTGGTTGTAATTGCTGAATTACTTCCGCATAGCGGCCACCCGTATACGCGGCGCGGGCTGAGGCTAACGCGTCGGCGGCTGGCCGACGCAAGACCATCGCACTCGCTCCTGACTCACCCGCCAGCATGCCTCCGCTGTGGCGCCAGCTTAGCGTCAGCGTGACCCCCATGACTAAGCCGGCCGCCAGGGCGGCCGCGGCGCGCCAACGCGGGATCATACTCGGTAGTTTTGGCTCGAGGTAGCGCGCAGGCTCGTCCAGCAGGTCAGGGTGCCGCTGCAAAACGGTCTTTAATTCGTCCATCAAGGTCACCCCGGCCATACAAGCCGAGCACTGAATTAAGTGTTCTTCTACGGCTTGTTTTCTTTCCATATCATCGGTTCGGCCAGTATCCAACCAGCCTTGCTGCCAATCGAGCACATATAGACCTAGTTCCGGTTCAATGCACTCGTCTTTCACAGTTTTCAATTTCATGCTACACCCCCTAGGCGGTTAAGACTCTCACGGTCCCACCGTCTTAATTTTTGAACAAGTCGATGATAGCGTTGTCGCAGCCGTGAACGCGTCACGCCTAATCGTTCGGCCAATTGATGCCTTGACCACCCCTTCAGTAGCAACCCGAGCAATACTCGCTCTTCCGGTCCCAAATGCGCCGCCAGCGCGGCCGCTCGTCGCATCACATCACGCTCGGCGAGTGCGACTATCGGATCTGGATCAACCCGTGGCTCAACCGCGTTTTCCAAGGGGACTACCCGCCAGTACTGCTTATGGCGATAGTAAGCCGCCAGTTGTCGCCGCAGGACGCCCATACAAAAGTTCATCAAGTCCGAACGGGAGCTGAGGCGCCCCTGTTGCAAAGCCGCATGCACGCTCTCCTGGGCCAGATCTTGAGCATCGTCCGGGTCGTTCACCGAGCGCAGGGCTTGTAGTCGTACACGTTCAGCCACAGCCGCCCACGTAGCCTCATCGAACATGCCTTGAAACCCTCCTCATGATACTATCGACCAACGGCGCTTCGGAGTTTAGCGACCGCCGTCGCGGCGCCGGTCTGAGGGGGAAGATCGACCACCACTATAAGAATTGCATTAGTGTCTCAAACGTTCCCAAAATTCGCAAAAATATTTTTGGGGATCAGGAATCAACCACTTCGCCCATACCCACAAGGGTCTTCATAGGTGAAAGACCGTAATGGCGATTACAAGACGGACCGCGTCATAGGGTGAACTTCGCCGTGCTGCATCGCGCGCGGATACGCGCGCGATGCCGTCGGGCGCATAGGCGTGCGCCGGCGGCGCTTGTATGGATAAAATGGAGGTGGTAGTATATCGGGTGCCGTAAGAACGACCCGGCGACGAGAGAGCTGGGTGATGCGGCCGACTGTTAGTATGGGGCCAGTTCATTCTGGTTTGGAGGTCAGATTCCACCGCATGACGCACAAGCATAAAGGGAAAGCACCCACCAACAAACTGAATCCACTACAGCCCCGAAATGAAAACGCCGGGGGGCGCGCCGCCGCGGCCGAGCGGCGCATTAAGCCGGAAATTGTCGTAGTGACCACCGCCCTGCTCGGCTTTATCTCATTCTGGCGGGCGGCGGCCATTGTGCTTTGCGACCTGGGCTCGTCAGCTTTTTACGCGGGCGGCATCGCCGAGGGCGCCATAGGCAAGGCGGCGCCTTGGTTTATCCTGTCTATTATGCTCTTCTCGTACGCGGTGCGCGCGATCTATGTAGAATCGTGCAGCATGTTCGTGCGCGGGGGTGTTTACCGGGTAGTCAAAGAAGCGATGGGCGCGCCGATGGCTAAGTTTTCCGTGTCCGCCCTGCTGTTCGACTATATCTTAACCGGCCCAATCAGCGCGGTCTCGGCGGGACAATATTTAGTGGGACTGGGAAATGACACCTTGAAACTGTTTCACTTCCCCGCGGTCCTGCCACCGAACCTTACCGCGGCGCTTGTAGCTATCCTCGTCACCCTTTATTTCTGGTGGAAGAACGTACAAGGAATTGAAGAGAGTAGCGATAAGGCGATGACCATCATGAAGATCACGACCGTCATGGTCGTCATGATATTGGTCTGGTGCGGGATTACTCTGATTATACGGGGCGGCAAGCTGCCGCCGTTTAGCCTATCCGTGCAACCGGAGGCGCTCGGCTGGATTCGTCACGCCCCATCCCTTAGTCATTTGACCTGGGTGATCGTATTGGTTGGACTCGGTCATTCAGTGTTGGCCATGAGCGGAGAGGAAACCCTGGCGCAAGTCTACCGCGAAATTGGACATCCGAAGCTTCCTAATTTGCAGCGGACCGGGCTGGTCATCTTTGCTTATAGCTTAGTGTTTACGGCCTCGGTATCCTTTCTAGCGGTCATGATTATCCCCGACGAGATGCGCAAGGTCTACCTCGACAACTTGATCAGCGGACTGGCCATGAATGTAGTTGGTCCATACACGCTGAGGCTATTCTTCCAGGCCTTTGTGGTGGTGGTCGGATTTCTAATACTGGCCGGCGCCGTCAACACCGCGATTGTCGGATCCAACGGCGTGCTCAATCGTATATCGGAAGATGGTATTTTACCCAGTTGGTTCCGCGAACCGCATCAGCGCTACGGCACGACCTATCGCATGATTAATATGATTGCCCTGCTACAGCTCCTGACGATCGTAGTCAGCCGCGGCAATATTGATCTGCTGGGTCAGGCATATGCCTTTGGCGTGGTCTGGAGCTTCGCGCTGAAGGCGCTGGCCATGCTGGTGTTGCGATTCACCGAGCCGGGCCATCAAGAGTGGAAGGTACCGGGCAATCTACGGATTGGCCGCGTAGAGATCCCTATTGGGTTAGGGATCATCACGCTGGTGCTGTTTCTGATTGCCCTGGTGAACCTTGTCAGCAAAGATGTCTCGACGATTTCCGGCTTGTCCTTCACCGTTTTTTGTTTTATTGTGTTAAGCATTTCCGAGCGGATCATGCGCCGGCGTACGACGATTCACCGGGAAATGGATGAATTCGCGCTCAATCGCCAAGAGGCCGCGCTGCCGGCGGTCGTTAGATGTCGGCCAGGATCGCTTTTGGTGCCCTTGCGCGATTACAACAACCTTACGCCGCTAAAGCGCGCACTGGAGACGACGGAAACGGAGCAGCGAGACATTGTAGTGATGACCAGCCGCCTCAACCGGGGTCCCGACGTCGGAGAGCGCGACCTGTACAACGAGCATCTGTTTACCGAATATGAAAAATACTTATTCAGCCAGGTGGTAGCTATGGCTGAGAAAGAAGGCAAGCCGGTCAAACTGTTGGTGCTCCCGGCCAACGACGTCTTTGAAGGAATCCTGCAGACGGCGATCAACCTGCAGTGCTCAGAAGTGATGATGGGCCGCTCCGAAAAAATGTCGCCGGATTTGCAGTCCAAACTGCTCGGCAATAGCTGGCAAAAGCTGTCTAATGCCCCCAAGATTGGCGTGGTTATCGTCAGCGCCGACGGACGCGAATGGCGGTTTGAGCTCGGCCCGCATGCGCCGCGGTTCCGCCCGGAAGATATCGGCCAAATTCATGATCTCTGGCTGGAGCTTTCCAAGGAAAAGGGCTTGGACTCCCTCCATCACCGGGAAGTCGTTGCCGTCGCGATGCAGCAATTAGTCGAAGATTTGAAGCACGGCAAGCGCGGTGAAATCATTGCCAAGCTCAGAGAGATTCGCAAGAAGACCGACAGCAGTTAAACCACGCCAGGCTTCCCCTAGAGCCAACCCGGCATCCTCAAAGCGGCCGATGGTAATATAGGTGCTCGGCATGATTCACAGTAATGGCGTGAAGTGTAAGTATTGGCCATTATTTCTATCCTGTGGCGGCGGTTCAATCGTCCCGACAGTGTCGGGACGGCATAGATTTCCGGCGTCGGACCTTCCGTGCCTTGAAACGCACGGCTATAGTCATTAAGCCGCTACGCGGCCGGTTTGATCATGCTTCGGTTGCGCGCCAATATTTGAGTAATGACCACAGTCGGCGCGGCGCCTGCGAACCCGCGCCGCCAGGCCGCGTCATTCGGGCACCGGTCCCCCGCCGCCGGACTGTGCCATCGCCAGAACCGGAGGCCAGGTGACAGCCAAACGGCCACCATGCCACGGACACCACCGATTCCGTGTGCCCGGTCAGCGTATGCACCAGCCGGCCGTCCTCGGCCGACCACACCCGCACCGTGCGATCCAAGGACCCACTGGCCAACTGTGTGCCATCGGGCGACCACGCCACGGAGCCCACCAACTCCGTGTGCCCCTCCAAGACTTGTTCCACCGTCTCCTTCTCCGTATCCCAGATCGTCACGCCCCCGCGGCCGACCACCGCCACCCGCACACCGTCCGGGCTGTAGGCCAGTTGCTCGATAGTCCCATACCCGAACCGCCCCACCTTAGCCCACGGCCCCCCCCGTGACAATCGGCCTGCGCCGGTGCTGTGCCGGTCCACACCCAGAGCAGCAGACCCGCCACCGCTCCGATCCTTATCCCCAGCTTCCTTAGGTTACACATAATACCTCCCTTCAATGTGTTGATTCACTCAGTGTGCTACGGCTCAGGCCGCCGGGCCAGCGAATTCGTGACGCCAGAGGGCACGAACGGCCCATCGGCTCAGAATGGCTAACACACGTCCCCGCGCCGGGTCGCCGCCGTAGCTCTGTTATATTCCTTGCGGCACAGAGTATCGAGCCGCGCACGTGAATCCCATCGGCGGAAATTGGGGGAGCGTTCCAACCCAACCTGCCCCGCTCGTGCGACCGCCGATTTAGCGAAGTCCCGCCACGGTAGTTGGTGTATCTGGCGAACGTCAGTCTAGCACGATGACCATGACCAGACAAGGAAGATGTTCGTCGGGCCGTTGGCGCACATGAACGCGATTTAGGCCTTCGCGTAGTGGACCGGCGCGGTGCGCTTCCGGTCGTCATCAGCGGCGTATATGATAATTCGGATCTGCCGGCTTCTTGTGCTTGTGCAGCGGATTCCGCTTGAGTGCCTCCAGGCCGACTTGGACCTCCAGTTACCGCTTCCGATCGCGGCCGGCGCGCACGACCGTTGGATCGTACTCCACCTTATGGATAATCTGTTAAATTTGTCTTAACAATTCAGAAGCAGTACAATGGAATTTTCAAACTTTTCTAATTATTAGTTCGGCCAGTATTATTGAGAGCGGCTGTCACTATTTATTCTCTACCGCCGCAAACTAGGCTGCGTACTTACTAAAAATATTGTAACCGTTCACGGGTGGTGGATACCCCCAGCTTCCGCTGGGGTCTCTTTTGTGGTCTCAGTGAACCCCGTAAACAGTTACAAAATATTTTTGTAACCTCGGCCGCGCCGCGGCGACATACATAAGCGAGCAACGGAGATAAACAAGGCGAGCAAGCCAGGCAAAACATTAAGCCGAATTGTGCTCTTCCAAAACAAAAATATTGTTCGTTTGGGAGAAATTTCTAGCAATAAATCAAGTAGGAGCTATAGCAGCCTGATAAATCATAAATTGATTAAAGAGCACATTATCGATCAATGGTGAGGGGAAGGGAGACAAGTTACGTCTCTAATCTCTGGGCGAAACTTGACCTAAATTCGTAATGAACAGCCTCTACACAGCGCTGTCCGCACAAAATATATTTATAAGGAGTTTAAATATGAAACGGATTATTTTGATTTGCACACTTCTTGTGGTTGGCATGATGGGTGTTCCGGCCCTGCCGGCGGACGATGCCTTCCAACCGGTCGATCCCCAAACGCTTCAGGCGCTCCGCGTGGATAATATACCGAGCACTGTATCCCTTCATCCGCTCTACCAACGGGCCGGGTCCGCCAAATCGGTGCCGGACCTTACGCTGGCCCCCCCTAAAATGTCCGAACCGCTACCTCGTGACTGGCCGCCGGAGGCCAACCAAGAGAATACCCAAAACCTCATCGAGCATTGGGAGAACAGGATGCCCGTGGAAGATTATCAGCGCTTGATTGACCAGGCGATGGCGACGGCCAGAGACTCCCGTCCGCTAGGCCCGGGAACGGTGTGGCGTCAAGAAGTCCTCGGCATTCAAGAAAGCGACGGCATACACCATAAGGCCGGCCGGGCCCGGGCAGCGGCCTACGCCTATGACAACGATCAAGACGGCACGGTCTTGTGGGTAGCCGGCTCGTCCGGCGGTTTGTGGAAGGCGGTGGTCGTGGGCTTTTTTGCGTTCTGGGTACCGGTCAGCGATACGCTTCCCGGCTCTCCCGGCGTCGGCGCGTTCCTGGTAAAACCGGGCGACTCCAATTATATACTGATCGGCACCGGTGACTCCTACCGCTACAGCGGGAATGGAATGTATCGTACCGAGGACGGCGGCGCGACTTGGTCCCTCACCAGTCTGGCGCCGATACCCGGCGCCTTCTACCGGATCGTCGCCGACAAAGCGGATCCGGACGCCAATACCGTTCTGGCCTGCGGCGATTACGGCATCTGGCGGTCCACCGATTTCGGCGGCACATGGACCCGCGTGTACGCGGTCGGCACCAGCGATCTGGTTCAGGACCCCGTCAACCGGCAATATTGGTATGCCGGGGGCCCGGGGTCCGGCGTGCTCGAATCCCTCGACGGAGGATTGACCTTCTTCCAGCGATCAGGGTCGGGGATTACGGCCCCGATTGGTCGAGTTTCGGTTACGCTTTGCGATGCCGCGCCCAACTACATTTACGCGCTGGTGGAAGGCAGTTTCGGCGCGCTCGGCGGGATCTACCGTTCGAGCAACTATGGTGTGAATTATACGAAGATCGATACGATTGATGCAATCAGTTGGGGCCAGGCCTTTCACGCCAACGCCATCGCGGTCGACCCGACCAATCCTAACCGTCTTTTCGCGGCCATGGGCGGCATACAGCGAACGGACAATGCCACCGCCGGCACTCCTTGCTGGTACAGAAACGGAACGGGCAGTTGCACGGCGTGCAATTCGGCGTGCATCGATGGCGGCCACGCCGATTTCACCGGCATCCTCTTCCAGCCCGGAACCACGAACGTCATTATGACCAACGACGGCGGATATTATGTCTACGAATATACGGCGAACACGCTCAACGGAACCGGAAACCTCCTCGGTCTGGCTCTGGAGCAGACCATGCAAGTCGGGGCAATGGCCGGCTCCCGATCGCAGCCCAACTTGCTTCTGAGTGGCCTGCAAGACAACGGCATGGTGCGCATCAACAAGACAGCGACGCCGCGCATCCAATCCCTGGGCGGCGGCGACGGCGGGCAAGCCAGCATTTCGCCCAGCAACAGCGATCATTTCTTCTTCAGCTCCGGCGTCGCGTACAATCGCTTTTACTCCACCAACCAGGGCGGGTCATGGAACAACGTAAACTGCACGCTCCCCAATGAATGGGCTCCCAGTATGCAAATTGATCCCACGCCCGGGCTGTCCTCGCCGAGGCTGTTCACTCATTCCGTCCCTTATGTCTATTACAAAATCGTCTCGTCCGCCTGTGACTGGGCCCGGGCCAATAATGGGAATCCGCTGCCGGGCGACTTTCCCGTAAAACAGGTGGACGTCTCCAATGATATTCGCTATGTGCTGTATGTCTCCGGCTGGGCGAGCGGCTCCCTCTACGTGATGGACGGCTATGTTCACGGCTCGCTCGGCAGCATGAGCTGGGCGGATCGCACTCCACCGCTGCCGGCCGGCTCCACGCGTAACGACGCCTGGATCAACTCCGACCGCTCGGTTCTTCAGCCCGGTACGGTCTATTACACAACCGGCGGCGCCCGGCCGTCACGCGCCTTTATGAGCACGGACCGTGGGCTGGCCTGGACGGATGTGACGGGCGACCTGGTTACGCTTCTCCCCAACGCTCACTATAGGAAGCTGGTCGGCAACCCGTCCAACCTGGACGAACTCTATTTGGCGACCAACGTAGGCGTTTTTCGCAGCGACAACGGTGGCGTCAACTGGTACAACTACTCGGACGGGCTGCCGGCCGTGGTCGATGTCATCGATCTCGACCTCAATTTCGACGTCGCCTATCCGCCGCTGCTGCACATCGGCACCTATGGGCGCGGCTTCTGGGAGCGACCTCTGTTTTGACGGGGGTTTGCGCCAGAGCTGCCTTCTTGGAGGGCTGGAGTATGCGTGCGTACGAAAATCCGTGAGACAACCCACTCGAACAGATTCGGCTGATCGCGTGCGGTGCGCGGCCACATACGTATTGACGGGCCTTTTCACTGGTCGTCCGTTCGCCGCTATCGTCGGGACCGGACGCCCGGCGGTCGCGCAATCCTCCTGTGCCCCTTCAGGGCGAGGACGCGTTTTAATGTCGGTTGCGGGGGTGGTGCCCGCGGGCGAGAACCCCCGGATAATCTCCGCCGTCCCTTTGGGACGGTAACCAGATACTTCAGGCTTATTTATAAAGGTCACAAGTTAGGGGAGTCCCCTATGTAAATCTCATGCTTGAGACGACATGTAAGGCTAGCTGGTTTTAGATTAACCTTCCTCGAATTCCATGATATGAAACGCAATATGGAGTTCGGGAAGGCCGTATGAACTCTGGCGGAGAGGGAGGTTCCTTCGCCGCTAACCACACCGGAAGAACCAGTCAACAACCGGGGCTCGGGCGGCTATGGCTTAATGGGAGTCCGAGTAACCCGGAGGGAGGAACTCATGAGGCTAAAAAAATTATGGTTTCTGGCGTTAAACTTGTGCGCCTGGGCACTTGTCGCTCATGCGCAAGACATGCGTATGAGCCAAGGCGCGGATGTCGCTACCAAGCTTCCGCGAGCAATGGGCGAGCCACTCGGCGGGCTTCCATTTGTCACGTTGACCGATGGTCCTGTCAGCGTTTCCGTTAATAGCTTTGGACGCGCGGGGAACACTCCTGACTGCCCGGGAATCCCGGGATTCGGTGTTGGATTTAAGGTTGGCGAGCCGAACAGCGTGCTCTGCGAGCACACCGACTTCTGGTCCAATGGTGCCGCCGTCGCCGCCGTGGCCCCGGCCCCAACGGGAAACTGCGTCATCGTTAACCCAATCACCGCAGATCCGGCCGACCCGGCGCGCCACGCCACAAGCACCGTGCAATGTGGCGGACCTGCCGGGTGCACGATTGATTTCGACCAGCGGGTTAGCGGTGCGACTCAAACCTGGGACACCAGGGTCTCGATCCGCAACTGCGCCCCGACCTGCTACTATAGTTTTACGGACTACGATGTTCACGGTTTCGCAAACAACGGAGGAGCCTGGGATCCCGCCGCAGGCGGCTTCCTGGGACAGTTGATTGTCCGAAACAACATTGTGGGGCCGAACGTTCAATATCTGTTTACCGACCGCTCGGGAGCGAGTCACTGGGACCAGCGCAACTTTCCTACTCTGCGGGCGGCTATCCTTGGGTCGGCCTGCGCGATTCTCGGCGATGCCCCGCCACTATTTGCCGGCGACTGGACCGGCGCCTTCCAGTATGCGGCCGGAACAACGATCCTCAATTATTCGCACGGCCGCGACGACCGTAGGGTGTTTAGCTCGCCCATCCCGTTCGTTGACCTCAAGTGCTACGCAATAACCGGCGAGCCGCTTAATATCCCTCTCCGATTGACACACTTGAACCCTCTGCTGCGCCAGATTCTGCCGCCGGTCGAGGAGGTGTTGGTGATGGAGCCGCAGCAGCTTTGCGTTCCCGTGCGCAAGAACAATCAGCCGATACCGCCGTCGATCCTTGACTTGATCCAGTACATTGACCTAAAGTGCTACGGCATCGCCGGCGATATCGTGGGACAGGACCTCATGCTCACGCACTTGAACGAAGTGTTGCGGAGCCTGGGCTTGCCGCCGGAGTTCGTCACGATGCTCGATCCGGCGCAGCTCTGTGTGCCCGTCCGCAAGAATAATCAGCCAATCCCGCCGCCGATCCTCGACTTGATCCAGTACTTCGACCTGAAGTGTTACAACATTATCGGCGAGCCCCTGCCCACGACGGTGCAACTGAGGTTGGAGCACTTGAATCGCGTCTTGCTGGAACCCCCGCCCGCGCCGCCGGAGACCGTGCTTCTGATGGACCCGCAAAAGCTTTGCGTTCCCGTGCAAAAGGACGACCAGCAGATTCCGCCACCTGTCCTGCAAATCCTGCAGGACCTTGACCTAAAATGCTACGGCATCACGGGCGACCCGCTGAATCGCGCCCTTGACCTGGGTCACTTGAACCGACGTTTGCTCGAGCTTGGCGTGCCGCCGACCGAGTCAGGAGATGTGATGGATCCGCAGAACCTCTGCGTGCCCGTCAGTAAATCACTGCCCTGAGTCAACCGCAAAGGCGGCCGCCTCGGTCACGTTGTGGTGTCGAGGGCTTCCTGCAGCCCGGGCTTTCCGCCGATCGGGCTTGCCCTGAGTGCAACGAAGGGAGACCGGCGTTGTAAATATAGCCGGGTGTCCTACCCATCCCGAAATCTCGGGATGGGTAGGCCCTTTTTCATTCGCTGTAACGGCGGCGAACTAAAATGCGAGTTGAAAAATGGAACGTATTAACCGCCAAGACGCCAAGATAAAATCAATATTCTTGGCGCTCTTGGCTTCTTGGCGTTTAAATTTTTTTTGGGGCGCTATGTTCCGTTCACTTGCACATTCGCGTACTGAACATATTGCTTAGCCAATTTTGGGACAAAAGCCCAAAGGCTCTTAAGGAACCATCGCCAGCAAACCTCATTGAACGAAGGGGCGGGTATAAAGCCCGCCCCTACAGGACAGAATGCCTCAACAGGGTTTAATCACACTGTTAAGTCACGGCTCGACGGGAATCACAAATTTATAACCCGTAAGCCTAACCTGATCGCTGCAGGTGATCCAGAAGAGGAGCGTTCGTATATAGGCTGTGCACTCTAACTACACACGAGCCAAACTCTTACTCTTTCGTAGAAGGCCGATCGGCACCGGCAATATCTCTTGGCCGCAGCTCCTTAAGGCTGAGTATGCGGTCCCGTCGGTAGACCCACGCAATCCCCTTCTCCTGCGGGTGGCCGAATGCCACAGGATTCAGGTAATAACCGCGTTCTACAGCCGGTTTATCTTCCTCCACCGGAACACGGTGCGCATTAGCCAAAGCGTCCTGACGAATCCCCGTTACCTGCCAGGAGACCTTCATGTTTGCAGTGCCGCCGGCAATGCGGAAGCGATTGCCCGCGACTTCTTCTGCGATGTAGAGGTTGGGTCCCGGTGCACCCATGGCCGTAAGTTGGTAGCGAAAATCCTTGTTCAACGTCTCGAACCATTCCGCGAGCGTGACGACGGCTTCGCCGTTTTGATCGAGCCTCACCACACCGTTGTAGACATTCATCATGTCGGGTGACTCGACAAATGAGTGATTGAGGTATTTATTGGTTGGGTCCAGCGGATGATCAATTTTGCTAAGTCCGGCGCCCGCGACGAAGCCGCCAGTGACACGCACAGGCCCGTAAAAGTTGCCGGCTAAACCCGTTGGCCCCGGGGTCGGGCCAAAATATAATCCCTCCACCGCGATTGACTCGGCCCCAGTAGTACCACCGTGCACCCCAATGGCCATCCAACCACTGCCACCTGATCCGCCAGATACCCCAGTGCCATAAACAGTAGTCCCGTTAACGCCAATTCCCCCCCGACGGTAGCTCTAGCAACTACGCCACTCCGAGTCCCCTCAAATATTCCCCCAGCGGCACCAGTACCGCGTATGCCCACCCCGGAGACCTCGTTGATGCTATTGCCCCAAACTCCGGTGCCACTAGCACTATTCCCGTATACTCCGGTGCCACTGGAAGAGGTCCCCCGAACGGCGTAACCCTCATTGCTTTGGCCCCACACACCATAAGCAAAGGGTCCGTTATTGGCCACACCAATCACACCGTTACTGCTAGCGCCCGTCGCCTCAGCATAGACCGCGCTGGTACTACCATTCCCTACCGTCTGGCTCCGCAGGCCGTAGCCGGTGCCGGTATTGTTCAAGAACGTCATATGATCGCTTCGACTGGCCGGGCCGATTGTCGATCCGGGCGTGATGCCTGGTCCGACCGGTCCTATGGGTCCTATCGGTCCCTCAGGTCCTCGGGGCCCGGTGTCTCCACGCAATCCCTGCGCTCCCGGCGGTCCCGCGGGGCCTGTCGTTCCGGTCGGTCCTGTGGGGCCTGTCGCTCCTGGCGGTCCGACGGGACCCATCGCGCCCGGCGGTCCTTGCGGCCCCGGCGCTACTGAAAAGGGAGCCGCATAGAACGGCAGCCTTCCCGCCAACACGCTGCTCCCGCCTTGCGTCACGTCCAAATAGCGCGACGAGCCGGCTGGAAAATTGGCCGGATTTAAGCCGCCGGGCCGCCCGAATAAAAGGTCATCAAGCCCGGTATCGTTGGTGATGTACGCAAAGGCATCGGTGTCTACCGTATGCGACTCCCCAAATATCATGACGCCGGCCGTGAGGCTGTCCCAAACTTGCAATTGTACAGCTAGCCCGGTACTACTGGCCGGCAGCGAAGTCGAAATCGGGGACAAGGGCAAATACTTGGACGTCGGATTGTCCGCCTGCAATAGCCCTGCACCGGCGAATACAAGAACCAAACTCAAACACCAATATGTTCTGTTCCTCATGTCGGTTGTCCTCCTTCTCACTTGAAAATAACTCAGCCAAACAGAACCGGGAGCGGTAGCGACCGGGTATGTCTCACACCGGCCTACCCGGCTCGGCCACCCGCCCGCTACCGCAGGCGGTTCTGTTTTTCATTCGTCGTGGTGCCCCAAAGGGGCACGATGAACTCCTTATATCGTGTGATGTCACTTACAATCTCCATCGCATGAAATCAGCGCGGCGAATCACGTTGAAGCGCAGCGCAGCAAGCCTGGCGCCGGCGCATGTTCTTACAAGCCTGCGGTATCTGTTTACCGGGCTCAGAGCAAACACAACGTTTTTTGTTCATTCACCTATGCCGTGGATGGCAACGAGTCCTTGTTTAATACGTATCGAGCGCTGGCGCAGAAACCAATGCAGGCGCGATAGCCACCCTGGGTGCGGTGCAGGACGCGCGGATAGTATGCCCCGGTGCGGTCATCAGCTACTGATCTCTGAGGAAGTTCGAGAGTGTCAGCGTAATTTCCCTGATCAGGTAGAAGGTGCGATTTAGCGTCGCGGCCAGTGCGCCGGGGCATTCGGGGGTGACCGCAAACGGCCACAATTCAACATCGCCGCCAACAAGCCAGGTAGTCGCGTCAAACCCGCCGGAGAGATCAGAGTCGAGTGTCGGTGTGACAGTTCCCGAAGAACTGCAATCGAAAGTGGGCGGGCCTTCGATGCGGCGAACACGAAAACTGAAGTCCAGCTTAAATTCGAGAAACTGGGTCGACGAGTCGTACGTGCCGGTACCGCTCGATGCGGAGAGGAAGACTGTCGTCTGGAGTCCATCGATAACCCAGAGCGATCCCGGGAAGGTACAGTTGGTGATCGTCAACGTATCGGGTGTTCCCGACGTGTTGGTCCCCGTGCAACGCGCGCTTTCGTCTCCGTAGATAGTGAAGGTCGTGGTGCGGCCATCCGCGGTATACAGGGTTATCTCGTTGTAAGAATATTTGCTGCGGAAATCGATCTCCATGTTTCCATCGGCGAGCGCGAGCGTGGTCATCGTCATAATCGCGGCCACTAACGCGCCGCTCATCATTTTCTTTCGACTCATGGTTTCCCCCCTTGTGCCGGGCGCCCGCGTTTCGATATCGCTGTCGAGGGAACGCGCCCGAATTCTTGCCTCGACGATTAGCGTGACTGCTTGATAACACATTAACTCAGATAGACAGGGATCGCCTCTTCCATTCCAGGCAAAACTATATCAGATTCCGGGGCGGCCCACAACAAAAATTTGATCGGACCCCGAGGGGTGGATAGGGTGCGATGGGGCTCTTGGTGCCAGGGCTCTTGGTGCCAGGCACGTGCCCGGCACTAAAGTTCAACCACCGGCTAATGGCTGGAAACCCTCCGGGTTTCCGCGCGATTGCGGTTATGCGGGCGAAACCGACTTCGCCCCGATCATCACGGCTTGAGAGGAACTTGTGAAATTCACCGGAAGCATCATCAATACAATGAAACTCAAACGCGATTCCTGATTTCAAATTTCGTAATTGTTCAACCACCTTCGCCTTAGGGCACCCAGCCGACACGGCGCCGGGAGCGGTAGCGACCAGGTGCGCACTCTTTCGCCACGGGCCGACCCGGTCGCTACCGCTCCCGGTTCTGTATCAGTGCAGACGCCCTGAACAGTTACGCTTAATCTAAGTTCGAAAAGAACAGCATTTACTCAACTCTGTCCACACAAAATATATTTACAAGGACTACTCGGACGGGCTGCCGGCCGTGGTCGATGTCATCGATCTTGACCTCAATTATGACGTCGCCTATCCGCCGCTGCTGCACATCGGCACTTACGGGCGTGGCTTCTGGGAGTGACTTCAGTTTTGACAGGGATTTGCGCCGGTGCTGGGCTTAGGATTCATCGGCAGAACGGGCGCTGGTGGACGGGCCGGCCGCGGTGTCGATAAAAGCGCGGTGCCAAAGTTCCAGCAAGAGGAGATTCCATAGTTGGTAATGCCATTGGCGCGCGCCGGTGACGTGCTCGTCGATCATGCGCTGGATAAACTGTGGATTGAAGTAGCCCCGTGACCGCGCCGTCTTGCTCAGTAAAACATCATAGGTCATGCCCTTCAAATCCGTACGAAACCAGTCATTGATCGGAACCCCAAAACCCATCTTCGGCCGGTGCAGGATTTCGCGTGGCAGTAGACCGGAAAGCGCCTTCTTTAAAATGTACTTTTTTGACAAATGTCTGATCTTGAAGTCCGCCGGCAATGATGCGGCGAATTCCATAAGAACATGATCCAAGAAAGGCGACCGCGCCTCCAGAGAATGCGCCATCGTCGCGACGTCAACTTTTACCAGCAGATCATCGGGAAGATAGGTTTGGACGTCCGTATCCAATATTACTTCTAAGATATCCGGCGCGGTCGAAACCTTAAAGAGCCGCTCTATAACCGCGTCAGCATCCCAACCGCTCACCTGGGCCTTAAAATCCGGTGAGTATAGTTCATCCTTGTGATCCGCGTTGAAGTGCGCGATCCAGCGCCCATAGCGACATGCCGGCGCGCGGCACAGGGCCGCCAAAAAGCGCCGGGCTCGACCAACCCAGCTACGACTGGGGCGCCCCTCGGGGAGTATGCTCAAGAGCACGCGCTCAACTGTTTTCCGCAAAGCCGCCGGCACACGGTCGTAATAATGGGCTAGCTGGGCGGCGGCATAGCGATCGTAACCGGCAAAGCTCTCATCCCCGCCATCGCCGTTTAGCGCGACGGTCACGGCGCGGCGTGTCATTTGCGCCAAGTAGTACGTGGGGATGGCGGAAGAATCGGCAAAGGGCTCGTTGTAATGCCATACAATCTGGGGCAGCACTTCGACGGCCTGTGGCTTGACAACAAACTCCTGGTGGTCGGTATGAAACCTTTGGGCCACCATTCGGGCATAGGCTAATTCATTATACGGCGCTTCCTCGAAGCCGATGGAGAAGGTTTTGACGGGACCGTGGGAGATTTCGCTCATCAACGCCACTATGGCGCTGGAGTCGATCCCGCCGCTGAGAAAAGCGCCGAGCGGCACATCACTGATCATTCGTAAACGGACGGCTTCCCGCAAATGCTCGAGTAGCGCTTCGGCGGCCGCCTTTTCCGACAAGCGCACTTTGCAGCTATAGTCCAGTCGCCAATATCTCTCTATCTTCACATGGCCATTTTCAAGGAGCAGGTAATGCGCCGGAGGAAGTTTCCGTATACCGGCAAAGGCGGACCACGGGCTGGGCACGTACTGATACGTCAAATAATTGTGGATGGCGTTAAAATCCGGACGCGAACGGACGTCGGGATCCTGCAATATACTTTTAATCTCCGAGGCGAAAAGGAAGGTTTCCGAATTGTGGTAATAGAAGAAGGGCTTTTTTCCCACGCGGTCGCGGGCGGCAAAAAGACGCCGCTGCCGGGCGTCCCACACCGCAAAGGCAAAAAATCCGCGCAAGTAGGCCAGGCACTCCACGCCGTACTCCGCATAAAGATTGAGGATGACCTCCGTATCCGTTCCGGATCGAAATCGATAACCTTTCTGTATAAGGCTTTGCCGCAACTCAGGGAAGTTGTAGATCTCTCCATTATAAGTAATCCACAGTTGCCCATCCTCATTCGACATCGGCTGATGGCCGGCCGGCGAAAGGTCGACGATGCTGAGCCGACGGTGCGCCAGCCCCACCGGCCCGCGGCAAAAGAGGCCCTCATCGTCCGGACCTCGGTGGGCGACCATCCGCGCCATGGCCACCAACAATTCCGGGTTTACCGGTCGTCCATCCAGATTTAACTTGCCGACAATTCCACACATGACTCAGCCTTCGGCTACACGCTTTTCATAGGAGTTCGCGCGGTAAACGGACGTCGCATCGTTAACGGCCAGTTTAATCCGGCAAAAGTCCACACTACGAAATAGGGAATGATTTGCATCTTATGCCGATAGCCGGTTCCAATATTGCCCTCTACCAGACCGCCCGCCAGCGCGAGAGCCGCAATATAGAAGATCGCAAAGCTGACGCGCGCCCGCTGCTTCCGCCATAGCCTAACCGTTCCCACGCTGCCCAGCGCCAGCGCCACCACCACAAACAGATTCTCGACACTGGCGAGCGTCTGCACCGGGTTGGCCCGCTGCCATGGAAACGGCGCCAATAAATAATAACCTGTGGCATACGGCAGGTAAATCAAAACGTCGAGCCAGTTCTCGTAATGCAAGGCGGGAAAATTGGTCGCACCATTGGCCGCCAGCCGGCCGCGTAAGGCCGAAAGCTTGTGGGGATCTAAATAGCCAAAAAGCGCGCCGCGAAAGAAGTAGATTCCCGCGGCCAGCATTAATCCCATGGCACAAAAGGTCGCCAGCGTGAGCCAACGGCGGTCTCCCCAGCGCGCCCGCTTCACGAAAAACGGCACTGAGAGGGCGAGCGCCGGCGCGCCGACGCTGATCCGCATGACAGAAGTAAACGCCATGGCGAGCGCCATTCTGAGAAACCACAGGCCATTCCCACCGGTCCCCCACCGTATACTCGAGTACACGACCTCGGATAGGCCATAAAAAACCAGGCCGTCACGGAAATTCTGGCTCGACCAAAAAACTAGAGAAGGAAGAAAGGCCACAACGATGGCCGCCCGGGTTGCCGCTCTCTTATTGGACAACGCGCTAACGCATTGAAAAATGTTTTTCACCAAAAGAGCGCCGAACAAGCAGTTAATCACTCGCATACTGAGCGGCGAATATCCCAGCCAGTAATAAACGCTCCCGCACCAATAGGCATAGGCTTTACTGTTAAATGACTCAAATAGCGCAGGGGCGACCGGCGGTCCGCCCCTCCAGGCTTCGGCAATCAGCCATCCGAATCGGTCATAGCTCTCCGCGTCCAAAGTATATAAGGGCGGCACGAGGGCTGTAAAGGTAGAGGCTATAGCCACTCCGCCTCGTACGAGAAAGGCACACGGCAGCAGCCATACCAGCCGCCGCGTTTTATCGGCGCGGTCGGCGCCCCGCTCGACAACGACTAGAACGATTAAAAAAAGCAGGAAAAGCACCAGCCCGGGCAGCATCCTTGGCGCAGGGGCCGCAGCCAGAAATGGTAGATAGAGGTCTGGACCGATCTTAGCTGGAAGCATGTCGTTCACGAGGGTCCACATGTCAGCATGATCCGTTCAACCGCGATCGTGGGTCAAGAACCATTCGGTAAACCGTCGTATGCCGTCTTCAATTTTTGTCTGGGGATTATAATTCAGCAGTCGTACGGCCTTTGAAATGTCGGCGTAGGTGATTCTCATGTCGCCCGGCTGCTCCGGCTGGTATTTCAAATGCGCCTTACGCTGCAGATAGCGCTCGAGCAGCCGGATCAAGTAAATTAATGAAGTAACCTGCGATTCTCCCAAATTAATAATGTCAAACCCATGTCCCGTATAAAAAAGCGCGCCCAGGATTCCTTGCACAATATCATCGATGTATGTGTAATCCCGCTGGCTCTGGCCATCGCCAAAGACCGGAACTTCGACCCCGTCCCGAATAAAATGGGCAAATCGTTGAATAGCCATATCGGGTCGCTGCCGCGGTCCGTAGACGGTAAAGAATCGCAAACAGAGCACGTCGAAGTGAAAGAGGTGATGGTAAGTGTGACACAACAACTCAGCCGCTTGCTTGGTGGCCGCGTAGGGCGAGATGGGATGATCGACGCGATCGCTTTCTGAAAAAGGCGTCTTAGGATGGTCGCCGTACACGGAAGAGCTGGAGGCAAATATGAAACGACGGACCGTATGGAGTCGTGCCATCTCCAGGAGATTTATGGTTCCGCGCACGTTCACATCTTGATAGATCAGCGGATCTTTAATCGAGGGCCTTACACCGGCTCGGGCCGCCAGGTGAATGATGGTATCGATCTTACGGGTCTCGAACAAAGCCTGCAGGCTATCATAATCTCGTATATCGCTCCGCACCAATTCAAAGTTGGCGTCGAGCAGAGCGCCGCCAATATTTTTTTCCTTAATGGCCGGATCGTAAAAAGGGTCGAAATTATCCAGTCCGATGATCGGCTGGCGCGCTTCCAATAACGCTTCCACCAGATGGGAGCCGATAAAGCCCGCTGCTCCGGTAATCAGTATTCGTGGTGATTCCGTCATAATTCGTAGGGAATTCCTTTGAAACTTCCCCAGTTTCTTCTTTATTCTGCGTGTCGTTAATGCTCGCCAACAATCGGGAATTGGCCGGTAACACTTGCTCTTTGAAATGTCCAATCTCCAGAGCGCCCCAGTGGGGCGCCGGGACATTAGCCTGGGGCAAGCGGAGCGCCGCCCCAGGTCGCGAGTTCCCTAGAACACAAGCACCCCGGCAGGGGTGCCGAGTGGTCATCGACTCATCTGAGTCTGCATCATCATCTCATATCAACGCTAGGGCATCTGGTAAGCCAAACCCCTCTCAGCGCCCCTGCCGGGGCGCTCGTGGTGGATGAGGCCATGAGTCCTGGGGCAGCGCTGCGCTTGCCCCAGGCTAATCTCCGTGCGCCCCTGCCGGGGCGCGTGCGACTTTATGGTTCGCCTGCTTCGCAGGATTGGCGCCGGCCCGCTCCAAAATGTCCAAACTCCAGGCTCCTTAGAAACTTCCCCAGTTTCATCGTTATTCTGCGTGTCGTTTTACGACAAGCTGGGGGACTCCTTTGAGGGTGTTCGTCTAGTCATTGCGCGCCGTGCATCGCTTCTCGGATGATGCGCGGGCTCGTTACGAGAGCCGAAATAGGCCGTGTCGGTGCGCTGACTGGGACTATGTATAAAAAAGGTAACTGTTCTCGGGAGTCAGGGGTCGGGGATTGAGCGATACTGCTCGGATTTCTTCTCCAAAGACTTCCGCAATCCGTTAAGCATCCGCTCCACTACCCAATCTCTAAATCACAATAATTCCTAACCGTCATCGGTACCGCCGGGCCCTCGGCCCCGGGGTCCCAGACCCCCGATCCCCGTGAACAGTTACTAAAAACGCTTGCGCTGGAATAACCACGGCCTTTGAACAAGAGCCGAATACCAACGGGCGTTGGGTCTGGTCTCAGGATTATGGATTATTGGTTTGAGTCAGAGTTATCATCGGCTCATCCTGGCTCCTTTTTCCGACCAATGGCTCGAGCTTTTGCGTGACGCTCATCGAACAAAACTTTGGCCCACACATGGAGCAGAAGGGAGCATCCTTAAAATAATCGTCCGGCAGCGTCTCGTCGTGCATGGCACGGGCCGTTTCCGGATCCAAGGAGAGGGCGAACTGCTGTTTCCAATCAAAATTAAAACGGGCACGCGACAGCTCGTCATCTCGCCGGCGGGCGCCCGGGCGGCGCCGGGCCACGTCGGCGGCATGAGCCGCAATTTTATAGGCAATGACGCCCTGTCTCACGTCATTAAGATCCGGCAGTCCCAGGTGTTCCTTAGGAGTGACATAACAGAGCAAAGCGGCGCCGTGGAAACCCGCCATGGTGGCGCCGATGGCCGAGGTGATATGGTCGTAGCCCGGCGCAATGTCGGTAACCAGCGGACCTAATACATAGAATGGGGCTTCGTGGCATATCTCAATTTCTTTCTTGACGTTCATCTCGATTTGATCGAAGGGCACATGGCCGGGGCCTTCGATCATTACTTGAACGTCTTGTTGCCACGCCCGCCGCGTCAATTCGCCGAGTACGTTCAATTCTGCAAACTGCGCCTCGTCGCTGGCATCGGCCAGGCAACCCGGCCTCAGTCCGTCCCCCAGACTGAGACTGACATCGTAGCGCCGGCAGATTTCCAGCAGACGATCAAATTCCGTATAAAGCGGATTCTGCTTTCCGTGGTGCAGCATCCATTGGGCCATCAGTGAGCCGCCGCGGCTGACAATGCCGGTAATGCGGCGGCTAACCAGCGGGATAAACTCGCGCAAAGTGCCGCAATGCACGGTAATATAATCGACGCCCTGGCGAGCCTGGAACTCAATGACGTCAAAAAGATCATCCACCTTGAGGTCTTCCGGCGCTTTGACCATCTGTATGGCCTGATAAATCGGAACCGTCCCCACCGGAACCGGGCTACGATCAATGATGGCCTGGCGTATATGGTTAATGTCGCCGCCGGTCGATAAATCCATTACCGTGTCGGAGCCAAATTTTACCGACAGATGCAGCTTGTCCAGTTCCTTGTCGATATTCGAGGTGACCGCGGAGTTGCCGATGTTGGCATTTATCTTACAGCGGAGATTAATGCCGATGCCCATCGGTTCTAAACGGAGATGATTAATGTTGGCTGGAATAATGCAGCGCCCCCGGGCTACTTCGGATCGAATAAACTCGGGGTCCAACTCCTCGCGCTGCGCAACGTACCGCATTTCCTCGGTGATGATTCCATTGCGCGCAAAGTGCATCTGGGTCACGTTCGAGCCCTGTCGATCTTTAACCCATTCTGATCGCATATGGCACACTCCTTATTTGTAAGCGGCAACTGCTAATGTACGACCCGCCACCTCATTCTTGCAAACATTCGGTAGATCGAAGCAAAAGTATTTTAGCATTTTGCTATTTAAAGTTCAAAAAATTCCCGGCCGGCTGTCATAACTCTGTGATAATGTCATATCTGAAACTCAGAGGTTGTATGACATTTCGTAACCGTTCACGGGGGTCAGGGGTCGGGGATCGGGCGATAATGATTGGCTTTCTTTTCCAAAGACTTCCGCAAGCCGTCTAGCATCCGCCCCACTACCCAATCTCTAAATCACGATAATTCCTAACATTCAACAGTACCACCGTGCCCTTGGCCCCTGATCCCAGATCACTGACCCCCGATCCCCGTGAGCACTTACGACATTTCTAACGAGGTAATTCATGTGACATTTCTCTGAAGTTCGATCATAAGCCAATCAGACGGTAGCGGTGCCGGCCCGGCACGGGGGCGCTGGAGTTTGGACATTGGCCACAGCCCCGCGCGATCCTTTCGTTCCCACCACTGCGAGCGAGCGCCGCCCCTGGTACGTAAAATTTACAAGTTATAAGCCCTGAAAGGGCGCGCTACCCTTCTGCTCGATGAATACGCATGGAAGACAACGACGGCGACATAGGAATCGATCTTCATTAGTGCGCCCTTTCAGGGCTGGCGAGCTTGGGACGCTTGCTTTCCAGGGGCTGCGCTGCGCTTGCCCCTGGCTATTATATCTCGCTCCTTCGGAGCTTTTGATTATAAGCGGTACCCCACTCCCTACAAATGTCCAAACTCCAGGACACCGTGGGACTGGAGTTTGGCATCAGCGTGTTTCTTATGATCGAATCTCAGGACATTTCTAAAGAGTCTTGACACATAATGAGTCCCCTGAAGTTCGATCATAAGCAACGGCGGATGCCAAAATTCAACCCCCTGCAGGGCCGGCACCGCTACCGCCTGATAGGATTATGATTGAATCTCAGATGAGTCACCTATAGCGTCACACCAAATACCACTAAACATTCTTACTGGTCTTGCCGATATCTTCATGTGGAAGGTTGTGTTTATGTGGCCCACACCAGCCCTCGCCTAAACGACCCTCGCCGCTTAGGCCATACCATACTGTTTTCATAGATAGGAGCTGACGCTATGAGGTCTTCCATAAAAACCGGTTGCCATTCTCGAAACCAGGCATTCCGTCTGCGGCGCCAGGCCTCGCGACGGGCACTTCGTTGCGACCCTCGGATAATTCTGGGTATCTTGTTGCTTGTCGGACTGCTAGCTTTTCCCGCGTGGGCCTTTAAAACGTTTAATTACGTCGGTGGCACGATTCATCAGCAAATTTCCTCCATACTTATGGGAGAAGGATTTTCGGAATCGAGCTTCCAAATGATTGATAATGGCAATTCTGAACAAGATATTCCCGAGACTGATAACTGGATCGACGCTCGACATCATTTCGACAACAATCAAATTGGCCAAGCGATTGCGCATGTTGACTCGCTGCGGAAGAAATTGATCGCCCAAGCCAGGACCGCGGCCAGCGATAAACAAGCGCGAGAAACGGTCTTGAGAATATTCGGCGAAATGCTCCACGCCGTGCAGGACTTCTATTCCCATTCTACCTATGTGGAGTTAAACTTAAAGGCCGGTGAGGGAAAAATCATTCGTCCGGGCGACATTCCATTGGTAAATTGGGAAAGATACCGTAGTTATCCACACTTAAAAACGGGATACTTCTTTTACGAATCGCCTACGTTTAATGAAACGTTTGATTCCATAACAGTCATAATGGGGAACCTGCGTTCACAATTCCCCTCGGTAAGATTCAAGTCCAATGAAGAATACAAAAAGCTGCTCACGCGTGATTCTTCGTTTTACACTTACGATGAGGCCATAGAAAACGCGCTGCGCCCGGATGGCGAAATGCACCACTTAATAAACAAGGATAACCCCGATAGTCCTATGGGCCGGCTGGTCAATCCTGAAACGAAGATATTGCTTCATCAGTATGCGTTCGACCTCGCCACTCGTGAAACCAAGCGACAATGGAAATTGCTGGAAGCGGCAATTCTAGCCGCCTATGGCGAAGATAAAGGCGGGACTATTGTTGCGGCCATCCAGCGCAATGCCAACGTGCGAGAGGAGCCGGATACGGCCGCAAGCTCTCCTAACGATAGTCGCCTGACCACGCTTGACGCCACTCCGGCAAGCCTGGACGAATTCCTAAATGCATGGGAATATGAAGATGCCTATTTCGCCAAGACCCTGCAGAGGATCAAAAGAGACAAGGCGCAACTTCTCTCCGATTTCCAATCCGAACTGATCAGAGTCGGCGATCAAATCAATCAGTTAGCGGACTTGGTGCGCCGCGCCGGAGCTGTTCTAAACAACGGCGATCAGAATGGCCTAATTGATTCCCCCACGCCGGGTGGTGATGCCACAGACCCCTGCCGTCGCCGCGCCGAAAGGATCGTCAGCTTGCGGCGCCTCTTGGAGCGCTCTGAGAAGGACGAACAGGATATAGAGAAAAAGTTATACGCCGCCCAAGCCCTAGCAAAGGCCTGTAAGGACCGCGGGGCGATAGACCAAGCGGAGACCCTGTACAAAGAAGTCCGGGCTCTGGCAGCCAAAGTTCAGAAGGATGTAGCCCAGATTACTACTGCGTTGAAGCAATGGGAGGGATCCAATGATCCGCGTGAACCCGAGCGAGCCACCGCGCGCGCCGCGGAAGATTATTGGAACAAGCTGGGAAATCTGGAGCCTAGCCGCTTTACCGATCTCGAGCGTCACTATGGGAATCTCAGCCGTTTGAAGAGCGATGTATCGGATGCGGAAAGCGAGCTGTACTTGCGCTTGGAGGCCTTCCGCAATCAATGGAGCCCTACGGTGCCCTCCGATGTCCTGTTTGCGCGCGTGCAAAAGCTGCAAATGTACTTGAATGTTTTGCGCAACGATTTGTCCGTCTCGCCGACCGAATATAGCCGACAATGGGTAGACCCTGTGAATGCCCTTAAAGAGAAGGACGCACGGCTCAGACGTGAGGCGGAAGACACGCGCCGGCAGCTCTATACGGTCTTCTCTTCGTCGCAACGAGCCTCCAATGGTCGTAATTGCGTAAATGATGCCACGCGTGAGTTGCGCGAAATTGCCGAGAAAACGGACACGGTAAAGACCTTGGCGGATCTGGCGTTGACCAAACTAGGAAAAGGCTACGAAGAAATGCGTGTTGCCTGCACGGCCCGTTTAAACCGATCGGGTTCCACGTCGACGGCCGCCGCCGGGGATAAAGGGAAATCCGGGCCTACGAGCATGAAACCGGCCTATCTCCTCCGTTTCTGGGAGGAGAAAAATTCAAAAGAAATTCATTTTGTTCTATACGCCCACCCTGCCGACGAGAAGGGATGGATTCATCTGGCGGATGGCAGCGGGGGATACTATCATTATCCAGGTCAAAGTTTGGGCCTCTACAAAGATGAGGAAAGTCTTTGCGCGGTACTCCGCGGATACAAACAATATTCGGTGTCTTTTAATTTGGGATGGTGGGGAGTTACATGTCCGAAGGAGGGTCCCGTTCACTCGCCGCCCCCGTCGGGTGCACCCGTAACAGCCGTTGCCGCTGCCACGGACAAGGGTAAAGCCGTACGATCGGAATCGAATAACCATACCGGGAGACCTGCGGACCCGCTTCGGCGACTGGAAGAGGAGCAACGCCGCCGGGCGGAGCAAGCGCTTATCCATCAGCAAGAGGAGGCGAGGCGGGCACAGACTGAGGCGAGGCGGGCACAGACTGAGGCGCGGCGGCGGCAGGATGAGGAGCAGCGTCGCCGAGCGGAGCAGACGCTTATCCATAAACAAGAGGAGACGCGACGGGTACAGACTGAGGCGCGGCGGCGACAGGAAGAGGAGCGTCGCCGGGCAGAGCAAGCACTGATCCATAAACAAGAGGAGGCGCGGCGAGCGCAGACTGAGGCGCGACGGCGGCAGGAAGAGGAGCAGCGTCGCCGGGCACAGCAAGCACTTATCCATAAACAAGAGGAGGCACGGCGGGCGCAGGCGGCAGCGCAACGGCGACAGGAAGAGGAACAGCGTCGCCGGGCAGAGCAAGTGCGTATACAAAAACAAGAAGAAGCGCGGCGGGCACAGGTCGAAGCGCGACGACGGCAGGAAGAGGAGCAGCGTCGCCGAGCGGAGCAAGTGCGTATACAAAAACAAGAAGAGGCGCGGCGGGCTAAAGCCGAGATGGATCGGCGGCAGGAAGAGGAGCGCCGCCGGCGCGCCGACGCGGAAAAGGCAAAACGCGAAGAAGCCTTACGGCGGCCTCGTTAAAGAAGCGTCGAGGCTGATTCAGTTGATGCGATAAGCCACGGTCCGCGACCGGCCGATGAAGCCCGTTCCTCCAACCACCACCGGGACTTCAGGTTTGTAAAATAATTTCTGGCAAGATAAGATTGTGCTGAAACGGGAAAATATTTATTGGAGGTAGTTCCCTCGCTTTATTCATGTAGATGCGGCTTCCAGCCGCATAACGCAAGAAAAGCGGCAAGATGCCGCTTCTACTTTGCGGATATTGGACGATATTCCAGCGCCTCCAACTTTTTTAATTTTACCTGGTCGGTTCCGGCTCGTCCGGGTTAAGAAATGATAGTAGGATGCGCCGATCTTTAGTTGCCTTCGGTGAGGGGGGTCGACTTTCCACTACCCGAGCGGGGCTCCGTCTGGCGAGGATGCGCGGTTTGCGGCGCACGCCAATTGTCGAATAAGGCCACTTGTTGGACGCACGATACGGTACAGCGAGGCGCACAGGACTTCTCCGTGAAGAACTCCTTACGCAAATGCTCCGGCGTGTAGTCGGCGAGCGGTATGGCCGGATAGCCGCGCTGCTGTGAGCAGTAGTGCACTAAGCCATCCTCGCAGATGTATAGGTAGCGCGCACCGGCTCGACAGCGCCATTCGTTGGGCAAGCCGCGCACTACCTGCTCCTGAAATATGTTAAAGCGCGCGTACGAGCGTTGGCCGAGTTCCTTAATCTCGAGGTAAACCTGGCGCTCCTTCTCACTTAAAGGACGCAACTGGCCGGATCCGTCATGAATGATCCCCACCGTGCTGGTAAAGCCAAGCTCCACGGCGCGGCGCGCCACAACGAGACCATCTTCCGGCGTCTCAATGCCTCCGCCGATGACTGAGTTAATGTTTACGGCAAATTCAGCGCGCCGGCTCAACAATTTTAATTTTTGATCGAGGACCTTCAAACTTTTTTTTGAGACGTCATCGGGCTCAACGTTGTCAATGCTGATCTGCATATGATCGAGACCGGCCGCGTTCAACGCGGCTATACGTTCCTCAGTAAGCAGGTAACCATTGGTTATCACTCCGGCGATAATCCCGTGGTGGCGTATCCGTTGAATGATCCGTTCGGCATCGGGATGAATCAACGGCTCACCACCGCTCAAAGTAATAATCGTAGTCCCCAAAAAAGCCAGACGGTCGATGCGGTGGAGCATTTCAGCAAGCGGAACGGGCTGCGAGACTTTATCATACTCATTACAATAGGCGCAGGATAGGTTGCAACGACGGATTGGAATAATATGCGCTAAGATAGGATGGCGTGTCGAGACCAATCCCTTGGCAATCATGAGCCCTTCGCGTAAACGCCGGTAAACCGCCTGCTTCCGGCGCCCGGCACGATTGTGAATCATCGGGGCAATATATCATAGGCCGGTACGAGAATCAATATCATAACCCGTGCGAGCCGAATGGTGGGCAGGCATTTAGCCCCAACGCCGTTGGGGCGGGATGCCTGTGCCACTTTATCGATTGGGTGACTCGGTCAGTCTTGGTATTTGTGTACAAATTATGTTAGATTTCTCACGATGAGCGTGTATAGCAGCACACAGGTATGGGCGAGTCGGATCAAACAATTATGGCTGTAGAATCTGCCAGTATTAAAACCATACGAGGCGCCTGCCCTCATGATTGTCCGGATACCTGCGCTCTATTAGTTAGCGTCGAAGCGCAGCCCTCGGGCGAGCGGGCCGTAAAGGTGGTCGGTAATCCGCATCATCCCACAACCAACGGATTTCTGTGCAAGAAGGTTGCGAACTACTTGGAACGCACGTACAGCCAGGACCGCCTGCTTCACCCCATGCGGCGCATCGGCCAGAAAGGCGAAGGCCGCTTTGAGCGCATATCCTGGGATACCGCGCTCGCCGAAATCGTGGAGCGCTTCAAAGCTATTGGCGCATCGCCTCTGGGCCCCCAAGCCATCCTGCCCTATAGCTACGCCGGCACCATGGGCCTGGTGCAAGGTCAGTCTATGGACCGCCGCTTCTTCCATCGATTAGGCGCCAGCCTGCTGGCTCGCACCATCTGTTCCACGGCCGGCGGCGCCGGCTACAAGTATACGATTGGCGAAAAGATCGGGACTGACCCCGAGAACTTTCACCGGGCGCGCCTTATATGGATATGGGGCGCCAACCCGATTACCTCCAATGTTCATATTTGGCCGCAAATACTGAGAGCCAAGAAAGAGAACGGCGCGCGCATTGTTGTCATTGATCCCTTCCGTTCGCTGACCGCGGAACGGGCGGATCAGCACGTCGCCCCCTGGCCAGGCACTGACGCCGCCCTCGCACTCGGCATCATGCACGTTATCTTTCGCGAAGGGCTGCAAGACCGGGATTACCTGGACAAGTATACGAGCGGCGTCGAGGACTTGCGCCGACAGGTGGAGCCCTGGACACCGGAACGGACAGCCGCAGAGACCGGCGTCAACGCTTCCACGATTACGGCGCTGGCGCTGGAATATGCTACGACGCGGCCGGCGGCGATTCGCATCAACTATGGCTTGCAGCGGCATGCCGGCGGCGGCATGGCCGTGCGCACAATCAGCGGCTTGCCGGCCATTGTTGGCGCCTGGCGAGAGGCCGGCGGCGGTATTCTGCTTTCAACCAGCGGCGCCTTTCCACTTAACTACGACGCCCTGGAGCGTCCGGATTTTATCGTCGGCGCCCCGCGGACCGTCAACATGGTTAAGCTGGGTGAAGCCTTGACTGAACTAGACAATCCCCCGATTAAGGCGCTTTGTGTATATAATTCAAATCCTGCCGCGACAGCGCCGGACCACGCGAAGGTCGTGCAGGGCCTGCGCCGTCAAGATCTCTTCACAGTGGTCCTCGAACATTTCCAGACCGACACGGCGGACTTCGCCGACATTGTTTTGCCGGCCACCACGCAACTCGAGCATTTTGACGTGGTCAAGCCCTACGGGCATTATTACTTGATGTGCAACAATCCCGCCATACCACCGCTCGGCGAGTCGAAACCCAACTCGGCAATATTCCGCCGCTTGGCCGCCCGCATGGGCTTTAACGAGCCCGCTTTTCAGCAGTCGGACGAAGAGGTGGCGGCGGCCGCTTTACAGAGTGACCATCCGGCGCTGCGCGGTGTTACCTTGGAGCGATTAAAGGCTGAGGGATGGGTGCGTCTAAATCTGCCGACCCCGTTTCTTCCCTTCGCCGAAGGGAATTTTCCCACGCCGTCTGGTCGATGCGAATTTGTCGCGCCGGCTCTCGAAAAGCTTGGCTTGGAGCCCGTAGCCACGTACATTCCACCCAGGGAAGCCGCGCATGGCGTGCAGGGACTCGCGCAGCGGTATCCGCTGGCGCTGCTTTCACCCCCGGCCCATAGCTTTCTCAACTCAAGTTTTGCCAACTTGCCGCGCTTCCGGCGCGATGAGAGGGAGCCTTCGATCTTTATTCATCCGAATGATGCCGGCCCGCGTCGGATCAAAGACGGCACGATCGTCCGTGTGTTTAACGACCGTGGCGAATTACGCTTGCGGGCCCTTGTATCGGATCGCACCCGCGACGGAGTGGCCGTCGCGCCCTCGATCTGGTGGCGCCGGTTCTCGCCGGACGGCGGCAATGTCAATCAACTCACTTCCCAGGCGTTGACCGACATGGGAGACGGCGGAACTTTTTACGACGTGCGGGTTGAAATCGCCGCGCTGGAATGAATCAAGCACCTGTGGGCCATCAGGGTTTCTATCGCCGCGTGAGGTGGCCGGACGGTTATCAACTGCGTTGTTCATGTCCCTTACGGGTGCCGCGACGAATGAAAAACAGAGCCGCCTGCGGTAGCGGGTGGGTAGGCTGAGGTGGGTAGGCCGCAGTACAACCGGTCGCTACCGCTCCCGGTTCTGTTTGGCTGAGTTATTTTCAAGGTAGGCCACCCGGCCCTGCGGGCCACCATCCATGATGAAAATAGTGGCCCGGCGGCCCGGGTGAGGGATTAGCGCGGTCCGGTGGTATTAGACCGACCCCCGGCCCCTGACCCCGGACCCCTATTTTCAAGGGAGGCAAGCGCGGTGATTGCAGAATATCGACAGGACTTCAATCGTAGGTTTACCGAAGCGAAGTACCGTCGCGCCGTGCAGCGGACCGCTGAAAGAGTAGGCCGCGCCATCCCCTTCCGCATTGCCGAATCTCCGATCTTCATCCCTACTGAGCTGCTCTCGGAAATGATCAGCGCCTCCCACGCCATCATCGACCAACTGAGCCGAAACGCCGCGTATTGGGTGGAGGCGGAGCGGATAATCCCAGGGGCTTACCGGATACCCCATGAAGACGCGCATCCGTTGTTCTTGTTGTTTGATTATGCGGTGGCGCTGGACAACGAGGGACGCATCACGCCGATGCTGACCGAACTACAGGGCTTCCCATCCTTGCTGGCCTTTCAATATTTTCTGAGCCAGGACTTTCAAGCGTTGTATGCGCTGAATCCGGCGTTGCGGTTTCTCTGCGAGGGGCTAGACGACCAGGCGTTCATACGCCTGTTTCGACAAGCCGTCTTAAACGGGCACGATCCTGAAAATGTAGCACTGGTGGATGTCACACCCTGGGAGCAAGGAACTTTGCCGGACTTCCTGCTCACTCGTAGCTTATGCCCAGGATTGAACATTGCCTGTCCCACGGAATTACGTAAGCGCGGACGTAAGCTCTACTACACCGGCCAGGGAAAAGAAATTCCTATCCATAGAATCTTTCATCGTGTGATATGGGAAGAATTGACCGCGCACGAGCCGGCCATGAATTTCCGGTATAACGAGGAGCTCGAGGTTGAATGGGCCGGTCATCCCAATTGGTTTTTCAAATATAGCAAGTTCTCACTACCCTACCTTAAGCACCGCAACGTTCCCAAAAGTTATTTCCTCGATCAGGTCAACCCGCTACCGTATGATCTCGACAATTATATTTTGAAACCGCTTTTTTCTTTTAGTGGACGCGGCCTTGAGCTGGACCTGACCGAGCCTATGATTGCGCGCATCCCCGCCGCCGAGCGAAGTGCGTTCGTTTTGCAGGAAAAGATTCATTTCGCGCCAGCCATAGCCGCCTTGGATGGCGCCGTTCACTGTGAAATCCGTTTGATGTACGTATGGTTGGATCAACCGGTCTGCGTAATGACACTGCCGCGCATGAGCCGTGGACGCCTCATGGGGTGCGCTTACAATAAGACCGATCCGTGGACCGGGCATGGACTGGCTTTTTTCCCGGACGAAGCGACCCGTGCGTAGCCGGCGCCGGCGGCCTCATGGCAAAGCCGGCCCATCCACCGAAGGGTTGAGGTAAATCATGACAGCACAGCCGACCTATTGTCCGATCATCGATGCCTGGGCGCAAGTCCCGCACAAGAACTTTGCCGGCCGCTTGCCGGAAGTGGCTCGCTTAATGCGGCAATCGGGGACCGCGCAAATTTTGGAAACGGGCGCAACGCCGGCGGACATGGTTGCTCTCATGGATAAAGCCGGAGTGCAAACGGCGCTGCTGTCGGCTTGGCGCCGCCCGGGGCAGTGGATTTTAAGTAATGAAGAAGTGGCCGAAGCCGTTCAACAATTTCCCGGACGATTTGTCGGCGTGGCGGCCGTGAATCTTGAAAACCCCGTGCAAGCGGTCGGCGAATTGGAACATGCGGTTAAGGACTTAGGCTTTAAGGCGCTGCGGGTAATTCCATGGTTGTGGAATCGCCCACCCAACGACAAGTTTTATTTTCCTCTCTATGTAAAGTGCATTGAGCTTGACATTCCATTTTGCACACAAGTGGGACATACCGGCCCGCTGATGCCCTCCGAGCCCGGACGCCCCGTGCCTTACCTGGATGAGGTGGCCTTAGTGTTTCCAGAGCTGAAGATCGTGGGCGGGCATATCGGCTATCCATGGACCGATGAGATGATCGGCCTCGCCTGGAAACATGAAAATGTCTTCATTGACACCTCGGCTTACTTACCGCGTTATTACCCGCCTCAACTAATACATTATCTTTCTACATACGGGCAGAATAAAGTGCTGTTCGGAACCAACTTTCCGCAGTTGCCCTTTGACAAGTGCGTTGAACAAGCCCGCGCGCTCAACTTGCCGCCGGAGGTATGTGATAAATTTTTCTACCAAAATGCGCGGCGGATTTTCAACTTGGATTAGACAAAGGAAGGTGTCGCGTCGCCCATTAATGGTCACCCAGTCAGGAATCCCGCTGAAACCGGGAGGGTTTCCAGCCATTAGCCGGTGGTTGATATATGGCCCCGATTTATTGCGAAGATACTTTGTGTCTTCGTGTCTTTGTGGTTAGATGTTCTCGACCAAGTGGCCAGTGGCATGGCCTGGGAAACGATCGTCGAAGAATGGCACGGCAGTATCACCAAGGCGGCCATCAAAGAAGCGGTCGAGTTGGTCAGCCAAGCGCTGCTTCATCATGCCGATGAGTTCATACTGGAGCCGACTTCCTTGTGAACGTCTTGGATGAAAATATCCCGAAGAATCAACGCGAGTCACTTCAGGGTTGGCGTGTGCGTGTACGGCAGATTGGCTACGATGCCGGGCGGCGCGGGATGCTAGATGATGAAATCATTCCCTTCTTAGGGAGTATTGGAAAAGATGTGCCTAGCGCATACAGGTCCCCGAACGGAACCCCTGGAGTTTGGTCATTTTGGTGGCCCGAAGCGCCTAGCCCCGCCTTGCGGGGCGACAGCATAAAGCCTGGGGCGTGAGCCCCAGGAACGCGTCACTCCTACACTATAAGCCCCGCTCTGCGGGGCGACAGCAGGTTGGCGTTCCTCCGGTATGGCGCTGTCGTCCCGACCTTGTCGGGGCTTGTGCTCATTTCACGTTCTCACACCCTGGGGTTCCGCTACGCTCCACCCCAGGCTTTATGCTTTCGCCCCGCAGAGCGGGGCTCTTCCGGCTTCGAAGACAAGCTGACTCTCCCACCCTGCGGGACCCCATAAAATGTACAAACTCCTGCAAGCGGCTGGAAGCCGCTTCCACCCAGCGAAGCTTTGGGTGGTACGCGGCACTCCACTGCATGCCCAATGTCCAAACTTCAGCGACCGCGTAGTGGCCTAACTTACCTTTCACCGATTAGAACAAACCCGGCCCAGTAAAACGGATGGGCGTACCGACGTGATTTCATCATCTGTTGCTTGGCTTGCCGCAGCGCGTCGGTTTTATCCAGCCGATGACGATCCGTGAAGAAATGCTTCATGAGAACGGCCGTCGAAGGATCCGACACCTCCCACAGGCTCGCCACCACCGACGGTGTGCCGGCGTACATAAACGCCCGGCTCAGTGCAATCAGCCCCTCACCGCGGACCTGTTTGCCGAGCGCCGTCTGGCAAGCCGACAGCACGACCAACTCCGCGTTCAGCTTCAGATTGAAGATTTCATGGACCTGCAGGAAGCCATCTTCCGTAGAAGTATCCTCGAGCGTTAGGACAATCGAGGAGAACTGCGGCCGCTCCTCATTCAGCAGCCCATGCGCCGAGAACAGAATGTTCTTGTACGCTGAGAGATCCACACCGGTTTTCACTATGTCCTCCCTGGCTTTTCTTCGGAGAAATAGATCCGATTCGCCGGGGGGAAAGATTTTAGCGATGGACTTGGCTTCGATCCCGCTGTAGGGCAGCCGGGCGAGCGTTCCCTGCACCACGCCGCGGGTCATACTCCGCTGCACCGGCCCGGCCTTTCGCCGGCCCTGGTAGTCCGGATCGGCAAACGCCAAGAACTCTTTTTGTTTAACGGGGGCCTTTTCGCCAGGGGTTTTCAATGTAGATAAAACGGTCGCCGAGGGCGCGTACTGGATCGAATACTTTTTTATGAGGTAGGACAGTTTGGTGAAATCCATAGCCGCGGCCTTATGCGGGCTCGACAGCAAGGCTTCAAACGGCAAATAGACCAGCGCGCCGTCCGGAACAATTATCAAGCGCTTTTTATCAGCCAGCAGCTTTTCCGCCGGCGCCACCAACACTTGATACAGATCGCCGGCCCGGCGGGAAAATTCCCGCGCATAGCCACCGAGCGCCTGATCGAGCGGGTCCGTCGTTTTCATAATAAGGGCTCGCAGTTCTTTTACCTGCACGGTTAAAGAGCCGGCGCTCGGCCGCAGTTTGTAGAGCCGGTACGCACGGTTGGTAATGGCAAAAAGAAATGAAGAATCCTCCCCGATGACGTATTCCAGCAAGGCAGATTCTTCGTCCAAGAGTTTCTGCGCCTGCTCCAAGGCGATCGGCTGCGGATAGTGCACGTCGGCATATTTAGGATTCCGCCGGCGAATTTCCCTTTGCAATTGTTCCGATTCTTTCTCAAACGCGACCTGCTCCTTTTTTAATCTCTCCACCAGTGTGGCTGTAAACGTATCGGCTGAGGTCTTAGATTGGGAGGGATTGGTTTGATTATCGGTGTTGACGAACGCGTCGCGCAGACGGGTCTGCCCCTTAGATAATTGTGCCGTTAAATGATACCTCTTCTGCAGCAAGTCGCGGTCAATGCCCGCTTCCACATGGGCTTTGGCTTCGGCTAATAGATCGAGAAAGGCGCGCGCTTTCCCGCGCTCCGCATAGGCAAAAGCTTGTCGGTCAAACCCCTGGGCTCGATCCTTTTCATTCAGCCGGGCCACTAGATCGACCGTCCTTTCGTAGACTTTGAGTTTACTTTCCAGGAAGCTGGATTTTTGCTCCGGCAGTTGAAGTTGACTGCGTATATTTTCGATGGCGTTAATCGCGGCCCCATAATGATCCAAGGCTTCCGTGTAGCCGCCTTTCTGTTCCTGCGCTCGGCCCAGTCCGCTCTGGGCTTCCCAAACGATCTCCAATACGCCGGTCTCCTTGCCGATGGCTAAGGCCGTTTCAAAACATTTGATGGCGTCATTCGGCCGCTGCAGGCCCAGGTAAAGATCGCCTAAGCTATTCCATCCCTGCCCCAGACGATATTTGTGCCCTTGTCCTTTCAGGACCTTCATCCCTTCTTCCAGGTATTGCAGCGCCTTCGTGTAGTCGCCCGTGCGTTTGTAGACTTCCCCTAAATGAATTAAGCAGCCTCCCTTGAAGAGAAAGTTTCCTGTTTCCCCGGCCAGTTGCAAGGACCGTTCCAGATGCTGCTGCGCTTTGGCGTATTCCCCCCGGCGAATGTATAAGTCTCCGATGCTCGATAGATTCCTTTCCTCTTCTTTTTTGTCATGAAATTCTCTGGCGCTCTTTAGCGACTCCTCATAGCATTCCAAAGCTCTCGCATAATCGCCCAGAAGCCGATAGATATGTCCGATGTTTCCAATGCCCGCGCCGGCGTAATGCCGATAGCCTTCCTCTTGGAAACGTTGCACCGAACGGTTCTGATAGTCCAGGGACCGTGTGTAATCACCGAGCTCAGAATAAACCACTGCGATGCGTCGCAGCGCAAAGGCCTGGTGTAGTTTATTCCCGGTTACGTCCGTATGCATTTGCAGGGCTTGCTGATAGTTGTCCAGGGCTTGCCGGTAGTTGCCGGCTCGTTGATAAATCCCGCCAAAGTCCGACACCGTGATGGCTTGCGCCATAGAGTTCCTCATCTGTCGGTAGACTTTTAAGGCCCCTTCATAGTGCTCTATAGCCTTCTCGAGGTTCCCACGCAAGCCATAGAAGATTGCCAGGGATTGCTGAATCGCCCCTTCCCCCCTATCTCTTCGCCTTCACGAGCCAATTTAAGTGCCCTCTGGAGATGTTCCAAGGCCCGCGGGTCGTCGCCGGCCTCTCGATGGGCCGCTGCAATACTTTCTAACAATTTAACCTGCCAGTGTAAATCTCCGATCTCTTGAAAGATTCTTAGCGCTTGTTCATACCATTCTAAGGCTTTTTTTCTGTCGTTGCCATGCTCTGCATAAAACACTCCCAGGTCTCTCATGACGGAAGCTTCCCACCACTTATGTCCGGCCTCACGAGCCAGCCTGCGCGCCTGCTGGTAATGCTCCACGGCTTGCCGGTGATCGCCAAGACTCAAATGAGCGGCTCCTATCCACATCACTGTAGAGATTTTTTCAGCTTCATCCCCCATCGCCTCGACGAGTCTTAACGCCTGCTCAAACCGTTCCAGAGATTTTGTATTGTCATGACCCTGGTTCGTCCATCCTAGTCCCCAAACCAATCTATATTGCAACTCAACGTCTTGGTTTTTCGTGGCCTTCTCCAGTCCTATCTCATATACCCGCAATGCTTCCAGCAAATGACCTTGTGTCTGGTAGCTCATGCCTAGGGCCAAATAGAGGGCCGGATTATCCGGGTGTTCGCCACCTCTCTTTTTGAAATAATCAACGGCTTCGACCCAATTAACTACTCCACCCCGATTGTGCTCGTCTAAGAAACTTTGCACCATCGCCCAATAACACCCGTACCAATCGGGCGCGAGCTCGATACATTTTTTGTACTGTTCTCTCGCCGGGTGGTAATCTTTCCTGGCATCGTAAGCCTTTCCGAGTCCATAGAAACAAAGCCCATTTTGTCCATCCTGTTCCAGAAGCAAATGAAAATAGCGCTCGGCTTCGGCCAGGTCCTTTTTCCCATTATAAGCTTCGGCGACACCCGCATAGGCTCGATAAAAGGTCTTGTCTTTGGCGATGATCTCCTTCAGGACCACCAAGGCGTCATCGTATTTCTGTTGACCGGTGAGCCGCCAGGCTTGGTTGTATTCTTTCATCAAAGGGTTGCTTTGAATTTCTTGAGCATCGAGCGTGGCGCCAAGTAGCGGGCATAAGATAACGAATAGGGCGACAAGTTTCCAACTCATTTCCCCTCCACAGAAAAACACGGATGAACCGCCAAGACGCCAAGTAGAATCCTCGTCAGGCGCTCTTGGCGCCCTAGGGATTCTGAAAAAATAAACTATACCAGGCAATGTAGGGGGGCGCCTGTGCCCGCCGTTCGGGCTTTTCTGCCACAGAACCTCGAAGCGCAGGCGCCGGGAGCCTGCCCCTACTCTGGGATATTTAATTATTTCCAAGTCCCTTAGCGGTTCATGCATCACCCATTCACGGATTTTCTCCCTCCTTCTCGTGCCAGAAATTATAGCACACACATTGGGAAACGCAGGCCAAGTACAAGGGGACTGGCCCTGCCAGACGGGCCCAGTCACCCGGGGGGCTGGGGACTGGAACAATCCGGCTCGTTCGCCGTACCAGGCCCCAGCCTCATTGGCAGTGCTCCGCTGCGCGAGAACTACCTCCAGGCATGATTCCCCGGGTTTTCTCTGGCCGTTCCTCGGCTTCCATCCGTCGGTTAAGCTCATAGGGCTCTTTCGCGGTAGCTTGAACAACGGTCATCTACCCGCGGTCTCAATGTGCCGGGCTTTGAGCCGCTCTATCTCAGACTTCAACTCCCTGACCTGAGCATGCTGCTCCTTCATTCCTTCAATCAACAACGCCACCAGTCGAGCATAATCCACCGATCTCGCGTCTTCGCCGTTTTCCTCGTAAGCCACAACTTCGGGAATAACCTGCCCCACTTCTTCCGCGATCAGTCCGATGTCGTGCCTGCCGTCTTCCTTCCAATTGAAGGAGACCCCGCGCAGCCGCTGCACCTTTTCCAGCGGATCCTTAATTGTTTGGATGTTGGTCTTCCACCGCCGTGAGGAATATTGCGTCCAAGCGTCAGCAATCGGAGAAGTCGCCGAGTTCCGCTTGACCGTCAGTATATTGTTAATTGGGTCCAACCCGGGATGTACCCCGATACCGACGTTCCCGTTGGGGATGATCGCTATTTTGGTGAGGCCGCCCGTGGTTCCTCCTTGGATGAGAAGGCCCGCGGGCCTATCGTCTCCGAACTGCTGGGCCGTAAGCCGCCAGGAGTTGTTGGTCGATGCTTTGAGACCAAGCCCCGCCGCGGAGAATCGGCCGGTGTTCTCAATCTGGGCAAAGAGGCCCAGCCCCTCCAGAGACTTGCTCATGTTAAAGTGGACGTCTTGTGGGAGGCTCGTCGTCCCAATGCCGATCCTATCGTTGACCACAAGATTTCCACCGGCGACGTGAAGCCTCCCACCGGGGCTGCCCGTCCCGATGCCGACGTTGCCGTTTGGAAAGTTGATATTACTTACTGTCGTCCCAGAGCGATTGACCACCATCCAGTCGGTGGCAACGGTGGCGGCATCATTGAGGACTCGCGCCGTCAGTGCGGTTCCATCATTCAGGAAATCCCAGGCTTTATTGTTAACGCCTCCGTTACTCTTCACCAGTCTGATGTTGTTCACATTAGCCTGCACGTCAAGCTGATACGTTGGATTCGTCGTTCCGATGCCGACGTTGCCGTTGATCGTGACATTGCCTTCACCAACCGTCCCGGCTGCAAGACGTCCTGTTCTATCCGCCACGGCGGCGGAATCGGCCCTGTCGGCCGTAGTTGCTCTTGCCGCTGAATCGGCCGTCGTTGACCTCGTGGCCAGATCCGCTCTGGCCGCCGCATCCGCTCTCGCTGCGGTATCAGCCCTTCCCGCGGTAGTCGCCCGCGTGGCCGAGTCGGCACTCGCCGCCCTGGTTGCGGTATCGGCTGTGGTCGCCCTAGCGGCTAACGTTGCATTATCCGCTTGACTGGCCTGGTTAGCACGTGTCGCTTGGCTTGCCATATCTGCGTTGATCGCCTTGGCGGCATAGCCGGCCATCGCGATTGGAGTGCGGCCGCCGCCGAGTTCCGTATTCGGATCGGAATCCATTGCAAAGGCGATCCAAAGCGACGGATTGCTTGCGAAAATCCCTGGTGGAAGCCCCCCCGGCGTAGCATCGCCAATAAAAACAAAGACGCATCCACTGGATCCGTCTACATTCCGTTGAGTTTCTTCAAAGACCGGTGTCCCGCCCGTGCTCGCCGTAAAAAGCCTGAATCTAAGGTCTACCGGACCCGACAGGCCAGGATCACAACCGCTAAACAGTATAGTCTGCGATGTCTCTGCGGCGGGCGCGGCTACAGCCAGCATCGCCCAGATGGCGATAATCGAAATCACCAAACAAAGGTTTACTCTCTTCTTCATAAGCGTGTCTCTCATGACAAACCTCCCCGTTAAAAAATATTGTTTTTAACATCGTCAAAGCTTCTGGCATTAGCATCTCCACAAAGCACCAGTTGCTGAGTCCACCCATAAAGACGAATCACCTTTAAAAATCTGTACAACGAAAATCAAAGAATTAAGATTTTTACAGATATTATCTTGTTGGGAGGGCCCCGATGGCCATCCCGACCGCGCATGAGAGTCCCGTGTTGGGGCCCGAAACCCGCCTTTGGCGAATGCGATTATCTCTCCTGATGACGGGGTAGCCTGCTGCGTCGCACGAGGGAATACGCCATAGTCAGAGTGAGCCTACTGCCCAAAATTGAACCACAATCGGAACGAGCGACCGGGCAGCGCGCCTAAGGGCTTTCCGAAGAGTGGCGAGCCCATCACGGATCCGAAACCCAGGTGATTCTTGTTGCCCAGCAAATTCTCCACTTGAAACCCAACGTCGATGTGGACCTTTTCTCCGGACCGCACGAGAAAATGCGGCAGGGGTATCCTTCGATAGCCAAAGAGCGCCAGTGAATTGTAACCCGGACCGATTCCGCTATTTCGGGCCCTGCCCGCCCGGTCGTTATAGAGACCGTTACGAGGCGTGTCCGTACTAGCCGTAATATTGGACGGTGCGGAGCTTCGTGAGGTCGCTACCAGAGACAGCGAAACGGCCGCCGGGAGCTTGAAGCTTCCGACCAGATCGAAATTGTGAGGGGGCACACCTCCGGTTCTAGCCCATTCGGCGCGGAGGTCATCTTGGCGCTCAGGAAACGAGAAGGGTCCGTCCGTGTTGTCGTGCGAGCGGATGTACTCATAGTGAGCCACAATGCTTTGCCCTTTCCACTCGTAGTGCAGCCGGGCGTGTAATTGGTGTTTCCGGGAGAGACGCCCGGATTCCAGCAGGTCCATCCAACCAGTTTCTGTAGCCAGACGGCGGGACCCTAGCAGATGCTGTCCGCTTGTCCATGTATATTCGAGACCGGGGATGAAGTTACCGAGCCGGCGCTCGATGGAGCCTTTGAACATGAAATCCCGCGGCCGAACCAAGTCCGGCGAAATTCTGGAAATTACCATGTCCTTGTCGCTCTCTAAACGGCTACCAACGTCCGCAAGCGACACGTCTTTCAAGATGAACTGGCGAAGGTGCCGTCCGTCTCCTCGGATCGACTCCAAAAAAATGTCATTCTGCCAATTACGAACGAATACCCCTCCACCCCCACGTAATGTAAAACCACGAAGCTGGACGGCTGCAAAGAGACGAGGGGACAAGAGCGCGCCGGCTCCTATCTGATAGTCCGCGCGGAGGCCACCCCTCACAATGCCATTTCGGGAGCGCAACAGGTCTCCTTGTAGGAATGCCGCCGAGGTTGTGTTCGCGTGACGGACGTGTCCATTCCCTCGTTTGACGAACCACGTGCCGGTTCGAGATCCGGCCAGGGCGTCCAAATAGGCCTGAAGGGTTTCGAACTGGATGAGGCCGGCCGGGTTGGGAAGTTCAGATATCGAATCCTCAGAACGCGAAACTGATACCCCCGCGCTCCAAGAGCGCCGGCCGGCGTTCGATTGAACGACATTTTTCAAGGTCCAACTCGTGTGCCTGGAGCGGCTGCTTGCAATCGGTGCTCCGCCGGCTACAAAGGTGTCCAGCACTGTTATGCCCAGACTCCTGTTGTTCGCCCAGATATGAGAGTCGTTGTTATTGACAACAATACCGCCGCGGTAGATATAGCGCGCACCGTCCTTTTCAAACGTAGCGCGGGCCTCGTGAGCCGTGAGCCCACTGTTGATGCCTGCTTCCGCCAGCGTCAGTCCTCCCACGTTGGCGTTCAAACTCCACGCTCTGGCTTGATAGAGAGAAAAGTTAGCGCGGAAGGTGTGCGATTTCGGATAGTAAGAGCTAAAGAAAAACGACCCTGTACCATTGGTTGTTGGGGCCGTCGAGAAAGCCTGCAGGAGCGTGCCATTTTGTGTCTGTGGAATAATAGCCCGGATGGCTTGATCTTGTCGGTCGTATCCAAGACTCGCATGCGATGAAAACGTCAGGGGCAATCCGGGTATGGGTCCAGTTAAACCCAAGGTTGTTGATCGTGAGGCCGAGTGAAGACCGGAGGCTAAAACGCTCTTTCCTCCGGCTCCCAAAGAAGCCCCGCCGAAATTGAACCGCGGTCGCCGATCTCCGCCTTTCGTCGTTATCTCTATGCGGTTCTGGTCGCTTTCAGCATACTCGGCGGACAAGGGATCGGCGTTCACCGTAATGCGTGCGATGGTTTCCGCAGGAGGCTCGACGGTGCTCGGTAAACCGTCCACATAGAGGCTGTCCTGACGCAGAGTGGTTCCAGCCAAGGCCTTGGCGTAGCGAATAAGGTCCCACGTGTTGTTCGAGATGGCTTTCAATTCAACGTCGGAAATGGAGGCCGAAGTGAGCGTCGTCAGATCGGTCGCTATGCCTTTCTTATCTTCGGCGGATACATTGACGACCTGCTTAACTCCGCCCAATCTGAGTTGAACCAGCCCGGGTTCCGGAGCCCTCCCGACGACCTGCTCGAAGGGCTCAAAGCCGGGATGGGTGATGTACAGGATACAGTTTTCGAGGCCGGGCCGCCGGTCGAAGCGGAACCTTCCTTGAGAATCCGTGTAGATAGTTTCCGTATGCCCTCCGCAGATCAAGGCTACCTTTGCCCCCACGAGGATGCGCCGGTGGGGATCGACAACGGTTCCGGTCAGGGTTTGCCCGAAACCGGCCAGTGGAAAAGTCAAAACCACCAACACCGCTGTGAATCCCCTGTGCATCGAATTACCCTCCGAGCCCTTTCTCTTGCAGATCACCTGTTGCAAGTGCCTAGATGAACATCAAATGTACCTCCGTTGCATGAGCACCAACGCCTATACGCCTCAATAGCCGCATTACACGCAGGCGTGTTACGACCGATACCAAGACAGCTCGACGGTATCGTCGGGGCCGGTCTGCAGTCCCTCCTGTTACTAGAGGCACTCGACCCAGATTGATTCGCAAGGGCTGCGGCTCCGGCTGCCGCCGCCGCACCACCTCCGCCGAGCAGTAATAGGAGTGGTATACTACTGTCGTCAGTTTTGCTGACACTCGGCGGTTGACTGGTAGAGCCCGGCAGTGATTCGGTAGTACTCGTCGACGCTTGCGCGGTCTCATAACTACCTGTCCTATTGGTGTTCTGCAGCCCTTCCTGATCCTCTCTGGTGGTTTGGCTTGCCTCGGCCTTCTTTTCTTCTTCTGACTGCTTCTTCTTACGATCCTTCCTTCCCACCGGCGTTCGACTCTTTTCCACTTTTTTCGGTGCCCTCTTCTTCGGCATAACGGAGCCCTGCACCGAACTACTGTCGCCCTTTTGGTCACCCACGTCGACTGCGCCGCTGTTCACCCCTGCGATTATTTCCGGGCTGATCATCAAGGCGATGGCGATTACAAACACCGAAATTGCTTTGACTCGTTTATTCATATACTTTCCTCCTCGCTATAAAATTTTTGACAAAACCCCTAGATGGGATTTCCGAAAGATTCTTTCGATTCCAGCCTTGATACTAAAACGGACACCGACCCTGGGGTCCCTCGCACCTTCCATTGTTGCAGGAGAGACCCTGGCGGCAGGGCACTCCCGGTGAGCATGCGTCGCCCTGTCCTGCCACTGGTCCCGTCCAGTTGCAAGGCCCATTGACAGTACCCTTACAACTGCACGGCCTGCCTAAGACCGACACGATGCAATTCCGGGTTGAGATGCAGGTGCCTCTCTCGGCCGGCGTGCCCGATCCAGGACTCGATCCAGAACCCGATCCAGATTGATTCGCAAGGGCTGCGGCTCCGGCTGCCACCGCCCCGCCAGCTCCGCCGAGCCATACATAAGGTGGGATGCTACCGCCGCTTTTCGCCTGCGTGGTAGGTTTCCCCTTTTGGGAGGGCTTAGTTTTGCGTGCCTGCTGGGTCTTGCTTTCTGGACACGGAGCACGGTAGGGGTCGTACGACGGTTTCCAGAGGTACCAAATCGGTACCGTCGGGCAATTTGCTCGTCCGCTGCAGTAGTCGAAGGCCGCACTCGATGGTATCGCACCGTGTGAGCCTGGACGGAACCCCCCCTTAGCGGTCACGTGTTCATTGCCGTCGCGGACAAGCGGGCGTGGGTAATGCTCATTTCTTTCGGGCTCCGGAGCGCATATCACAACATGTCCGTCCTCCACAGGATTTGGGTTTTTCCAACCGCCAACGACAATAGCCCCTTTATTACAAAGCTCCTGGACCTCGCCTTCTTTCACAATCTTCCAGGGGTTACCTACCCCCTTGTCGTCAGTTTTCCCCTCAATTTCGCTAATGCGCCCGTTCGCCCTGAGGTGTCCCTTCCCGTCTTTCGGGTCTCCCTGAGGAGCGAGCCACTCTCTTCCGAGCAGGTTGGCCGCGGTTTCTCCAGTAATCCCTTGCTGGTTTACCAGGTCAAACAACTTGTAGCCAACCTCGTTCATGAGACTCGAACAGTTGGCACTTCTTAGAAGCTTTTTCATCTTTTTTTTGACTTCGTTTTTGGCACTGTCGCCCCGAGCCCTACTCAATTCCTCTTTTAGCGGGCTTAGCTCGTCCCTGACTCCGCTGAGATCCTTTCGAAGTCCCTTGGTCTTCAGCAGCTCTCCGTTTTTATCGTAGAACCGGCCCGTCTCTGCGGCCCTGTTTATGATGCTTGTGAGTTCAAAGCACTCAAGCCGGACCTGCTTCAGTGATCCCGCTCCCGGCAACACGGATGTGTCCTGTGGGACGTTCATGCCGACACTTACCGACGTCGTTACAGCCACTATTAAGGCAGCGACGGCCACAAAAATCAAAGCTGGGTGTGGGTGTCTTGCCATGGTGTCCTCCTCTCATCGGGAATAGTCGATTCCCCAAAGTTTTTTTGTTTGACGTTTTTAAGAAGCACCCCTCGGTGCGTCCACACATAAAGACGGATCAACTTCAGAAATCTGTACCAGGAAAATGAAAAAATTGTAACTATTCTGCTGTTGTGCCTCCACATTTGATATATCTCCCATTAAAGAGCTATAATTTGTCGCGTATAAATCTCGATCGGAGTTTAATATAATGGAAACTAAGGTTATCTCATCTTTGCTTGACGACGGTCATCTTTCTTTGAGCGCTGAAGTCAAAGAGAAACTCCAACTTGGAGTTGGAGATAAAGTGGAATTGGTCATTAAACCTCTTAAAGAAATTCCGGATGAAGAAAATCCGCTGCTTAAGCTCATAGGTTTATGCGATAGCGGTCCGCCTGATGGGTCAGCGGAACATGACCGCGACTTATACTTGAAAGAGAAAGAGCTAAAAAAATAATCTTGTTGACACAAGCGCCTGGATTGCCATTATAGATAAATCTGATCAGAATCATTCCAGAGCCTCCCAGTACTACAAGCAACAAACAAAAGCGGGTACTATTTGGGCAACGTCTGATTATATACTGGATGAATCTATCACTCGGATCAGATACAACATCCGCCACCATAAAGCAGTAGATGCAATAAAGCTTTTCGATCAAGCAAAAAACTTAGGTCTGCTCCGTGTCATCAAGATCGATGATCGACCGTGGGTGTGCGTCAAATTTGTTGGTGGTTTGAATCAGCAAGGAAGATTTTCTGATGATGGTTTTTGTATAATTATTGTAGGGTTCATTTAACCACAAAGACACGAAGACACCAAGATGAAAACGTTTGAGCCAACACGACATGAAATGGAGAAGATTGCAAAAGTAATCGAGGCCACGTTTAATGTAACAGCTCTCTGGGACCAGGATTGACGGATGGAATTAAGCGAATGGTTTTGTGAGCTTAGGATCTGCGATTAAATAAGTGTATCAAGTCAGGATTGACGATGTGGTCGAATGGTATAGTTCCAGTCGCCGTGGAAATCATCACGCCGCAGGTTGATTTTAGCCCACTCTTCGTCGGAGACCTT
>JACOSC010000207.1 GCA_016179055.1 Acidobacteriota bacterium | reverse complement strand
CAACTGTCCTGCTTCCCGCTTCTCGAAAACCGCGAGAAGCGGGGCACCCCGTTTGTCTTCACTGCCAACACTAACAACTAAGTGCGTTTTACTTCCCGCCGAGACTTGGGCCACTTATGCCGGAGAAGGGGGCCACCCGCCTGTGTATCGGAAGGGATTGACGAGCGTGCCAGTGGAAGCCGTGAGGTTCCCGAAGCTGTCGTAGGCGTAGGTCCCGGCCAGAGCGCCTGCCGAGTTGCTTAGGGACGTGACTGTATCCAGCCCATCCTGCTCGTAGTAGCTGCTAGTCCCTGAGCGGACTTCGGATAGTGGCTTATCCATCGCACTCTGCGCGTATCTCCCCAGGATATTTCCAGAGTTGCCCACTTCTTCGAGGAGGTTGTCCCCGTCATAGAGGTAGTTGGTGGTGCCCAGCGGGCCGCTCTTTTGGATTCTGCGTCCAAACGGGTCGTACTTGAAGGCCACAGTACCAGTCCCCGGCACGACGGCCTGCGTCAGTCGGTTGTCGAAATCCCATGTGTAGGATTTGCCAGTCGGAGAGGGTATTGCCGTTTGCGTCAACTAGAGGCAAGCCGACGACCTACCGACTGCGCGCCTCTCAGTTGGAAGTGATACCCCAAAGCCCAACCCAAAGGATTCTTCCCTTCTTCGTTGCGCCTTCCACTCCTGTCGAGTCAGTAAATTCGCGCAACTTCTCAGCTTTGTTTACCTGAAGGGGCCCTTGCATGCTGGGGACTATGTAAGCGGCACAAAGTGGGCCCTCCGACGGGACTTCCGCCCGAATGATTCTGGAAGCCTGCACACTTGTCAGACCTACCCGAATTCCGCTTTTCGACGAAAATGCAGCCGAAGAAGTCTCAATGGACTGACACTTTAGGCTGGCACTTTCAACAAGTCGCGCCGGAGCAAGATAGATCGTTGTCAGCGTTCCCTCTGGCGCCCCCATTACGCCCGTAGCGAAAACGGCGGCGTCTCCCCGCTTATTCTTCACGCATATGCCCTCCTCGGCTTCTTCACCTGTCGTCAACTTGACAGGCTTCATGCCGGGGAACCGCTTCTCTACATCTCTAATCGTTGAAACGCCTAGCCGAAAATTCAGAACGGTTATGTCCTCAACCCGAAGGTTGCCGGCGACAGCTTTGCACGCACGACTATTGGCAAAAATGGAATTCCTGCCGCCCGGTTCCGTTGGACTTGCGTTCTCTTGCGCGTTAGTAGACCGTGCAAGCACGACAAATACAAGCGCAATTAAGAACCGCGTTCGACTGTTGGTAACTAGAGTCTGCATACTCCCCCCTGACAAGGCGGCGTTAGCCCATCGTTCGGAGTCACAACGATTGTTCCTCCCCCTGCATTGTCGATAGCTTGCCTATCTCGGAGTGGCGCGATAATGCATCCTTGGGATGCGGACAGGCATTGGCACTTTGTGTCGCCGTGTATGAAGAATATCCCGTTCTGGACTGTCCCACGGCCATGAGTGTCTGTCCCAGGTAGCGGTGTAAGTGGTAGTGAATACGGCCCATGCCTGTTGTTGGCGGGACCAATCGCGTAACCGCCAAATGGGATCGGCCCGTGGTCATTCTGGTATTGGCAGTTTGGGTTATTGACGCAGGGCAAGTCTCGTCCTTGGTCTCCGCCTGCATAGCCATAGACGTTAACTATTTGGGTGTGGGTCGTGTCGTCATAGCACACCAGATGGCCCGTGTTCTCTGCGTAGGAACACGTGGCAGTCCACCCTAAAGGATCCTTGAAAACCAGCGGTGAGTTCAACGAATATACGTAGAAGTTGATTCCGCCCTTTACGCGCATTGGGTCTTCACCCAGGAACCTTCCGGTGTTCGCATCGTAGTATCGCGCGCGGTAGTATCGGAGGCCAGTCTCAGGATCAGAATCTCTGGCCGTGTACTGGAAAGGATTGGTGAGTGTGCCAGTGGAAGCGGTCAGTGCCCCGAACGAGTCATAGGCATAGGTATTGGAAAGCGCCCCAGCAGTACTGCTCAGAGAGGTGATCGAACCCAAGCCATCGCCCTGATAGTACGAACTCGTTCCGCTACGCAACATCGCCAACGGTTCGTCGATTACGTTGCTCTGGGTATAGCGTGCCAGAACATTTCCGGCGTTATCCACTTCCTCGATGACGTTGGCACCGATGTCCTTGCCATCATAGAGGTAGTCCGTGGTGCCGAGCGGGCCAGACTTTTGAATCCGTCTGCCAAACGGATCGTAGCGGAACGTCGTTGTCCCGGTGCCCGGCACCACCGCCTGCACCAGCCGGTTCTCGAAGTCCCAGGTGTAGGATTTGCCGGAGGGATCGGAGAGGGTGTTGCCATTTGCGTCATAGCTGTAGCTGCCGCTCGGAGTCGCGGTCAGCTGGTTCGACGCATTGTAGCTGTACGGATTCACGCCCAAAGAAGTCAGCCTATTCCCCACCGCGTCGTAGCTGTAGCTCTCCGTGGTACTCGCCCCTTGGGTAACTTGCGTCAGCTGATAGATCAGGTCGTACCCATACCCTTCCGTAATGTTGTTCAGGTAGTTGGTCTTCGAGGTCCGGTTGCCGGCGAAATCGTAGCCGTAGCTGGCGCCGTCGAGCGTGGTCGAGCCCGCCTGGTGCAGCACGCTCAGCAGGTGCGACACCGAGTCGTAGCTGTAATTAGTGTTGACCCCGTTCGGACGCGTGATCTGCGTGCGGCGGCTCAGCGCATCGTAGCCGAAGCCAAACTGCCCAGTCAGCGAATTGGTCAGCGTCGTCAGCCGGTTCAGCGTGTCGTAGTTGTAGCTGTTGTAGGAACCGTCGGGCGCGACCAGATAGGCGCGGTTCGAGGCCGCGTCGTAAGCATAGGCGTTCTGGAAGTTGTGGCCCGGCAGGAACGAGTACTGCGTGCTCGTGCCGATCAGGCGTCCCATGTTGTCGTAGGCGAAGCCATACGTGCCGGTGGGGTCGGTCACCTGCTGGATCTTGCCCACCAGGTCGTAAACGTAGTCCACCCCGGTCGAATCCGGATACCCCTTGTGCGTCAGCCGGTTCAGCGCGTCGTACACGTACTGGATCGTCTGGTTCTTGCGGTCGGTCTTCGAGAGCAGGTTTCCCACCGCGTCGTAGCCGTAGGCCTCAACCAGCGTGGAGGGGAACGTGGTCTGCGTCACACGGCCATAGGCGTCATACGCGAAGTAGGTGGTGTGGTTGTTCCCATCGGTGATGCTGGTCAGGTTGTTCTCGGTGTCGTAGGCGTAGGTGGTCAGGTTGTTGGCCGCGTCGGTCACGGAGCCGAGGTGGTCGGCGTCATCGTAGGCGTAGAGGGTCGTCTTGTTGTTCTGGTCGGTGGCCGAAGTGCGCCGCCCGCGCGTGTCGTACCCGAAGCTGACCGAAGTATAGTCGGGATACGTGATGCCGGTCAGCCGGTTCATCGAGTCGTAGGCGAAGGTGGTCGGATGCGCGCTGCCATTGATCGGGTCAACGACGCTCGTGCGGTTGCCGCGGGTGTCGTAGCCGTAGCTGGTGACGTGGCTCTGGGCGTCGGTGATCGACTGGATCAGTCCGGTAGCGTCATATGCCAAGGTCGTGACGTGGTTCAGGGGATCAGTGATCTGCGTCAGTTGGCCCTTGGTGTTGTAGCCAAATTGAGTGACGCTGGCCGCGGTTTGGCCATTGGGCGCGGGCGAAGTGACCGTCAGCAGGTTGCCCTTGGCATCGTAGGTGTTGGTGGTGACATGGCCGAGCGGGTCGGTCATGTTCAGCACTTCACCGAAACTGTTGTAGGTGTAGGACGTGGTGACCGGCGTGCCATCGTCCAGGTGCGCGGTCTGGGACAGCATATTGTTGGCGCCGTCATACGTGTAGGTCGTGGTGTGTCCGTTGCCGTCGGTGGTGGTCAGCATGTTGCCGCTGTCGTCGTAGGTGTGCTGCACACTGCCGCGGACGGTGCAACTGGAACAGCCGGGTCCCTGCGCCTGGGAGAGATTCCACCCTCCTCCGACGATCACATTCGTGTAAATCGAC
>JACOSC010000189.1 GCA_016179055.1 Acidobacteriota bacterium | reverse complement strand
GAGTTTTCCAGTTTCAAGGCGGCCATTAGTGACTGTGTAACGTACGCACATGTTAAATACAAAACAGAATTGGCGTCCCTGCTGACGCTGAAATTTCAGACGTTCGAAATTATCAGTTTATGACCGTTCGAAGTATAGCTTCCGAATCAATGAGCGTTTTACACCGTCTTCCATCCAATCAGGGCCGCTTTTTGCAGTATACCATACGCGGCAGCGATAATCAGAGGCGATGACCTACTCTATATTGTTGCCGCGAATCCCCGAATTAGATAAACGCCTTTCTTACAAAGGTCTGCGCCTACCGCGAGCACTCGGCGCGCTTCGCCGATTGGCATCAATAACCGCAGCTATGCTATCATGTGGCAGAATTCAATACCGTGGCGTGTAAATGGGAGTGAACGTTTGAAACCACTGGCGCACAGGCGAGCCATTAAGCGCGTGAGACGCGGTTCATGGGTTTTGTGGACTTGCGCGTTGTGGATCAGCTATGGCCTTCTCATTCCGTGTGAAGCAACGGTTGCGGCCAATGCGGAGACGGTAGAGGACCTCTTGACTCAACTACATAGCCCCGCTCCATTCGACCGCCTGCGCGCAGTGGAAAAATTGGGAAACTTAAGAAACGGCGCCGTGATTCCGCAAATTAGCCGACTGATGACGGATACCGATGCCGAAGTCCGTTACGGCGCCACCAAAGCGCTCGGTCAGCTTCATGCCATATCCTACCACGATGCCATCGTTGCGCGATTAAACGATGAAAGTCCTCTAGTACGTATTGCCGGCGCGGAAGCCTTGGCCCGCCTGGGGCGACCAGAGAGCGTTCCGGCGCTGCTGCCCGCTTTGCAAGACCGCAACAGCAACGTGCGGGCACAAGCGGCCAAAGCGCTTGGCCACTTGCGGGCGCAGGCGGCTGAATCTGCGCTGCTCGGGCTCTGCTACGACCCTGACCCGGACGTTCGCGTCGCCGGGATGCAAGCGCTGGTCAAGTTGAGAAGCCGCGCGGCCTCTGATCCTATCAACACACTCCTTAAAGATCGGGATGATAATGTGCGCGCGGTAGCGCGCAAGTCCTTGCGCGAGTTGCGGTCAATATGGGCGCATATTGGGCTGGTACTCCTGGCCATCTTGCCGGCGCTATTCATGCTGCAGCGCTACCACCGCATGGATTGGGTTGAGCCGGAACCCACGGTTAAAGTCTATGAAGCGTTTTCACTGGGCGTTGCCTCGGCCGGCTTAGCCAGTTGGATCAACTTTCTCATGCAGCAGGCCTTTCCTATCCTGGCAACGGTGCTTAATCCATCGTCGACTCCGCCCGCCGGCGCCATCTTGCTGACGGCCGCTTCCGCCGGCGGCATCGAAGAAGGGTGCAAGTTTCTGGTCATGAGCGTATTCATTTGGCGCTGGGCCGATTTCGATGAGCGCTTTGACGGTATCCTTTATGCGGCGGCGGTTGGCCTGGGGTTTGCCGCTTACGAAAACCTATACTATGTTTTAGAATTGGGAAGCCACGTCGGCATTCTGCGAGCCCTGCTCTCGGTTCCGATTCATGCCACCTGCGGCATCCTGATGGGTTATTTCTTTGGACTGGCCAAGTATCAACAAATGAAGTGGTCGCGCTACCCTAAGCGGCTGCTGTTGTATGGCTATGGATCGGCGGCGTTGTTCCATTCGATATGGGATGCCATTGCTTTCCAAAGAGAGGTCATTTCCGTTTTCTTTTTTCTCCTGGTGACCTTGTTTGCCGTGTGGCTTCGTCGCAAAGTCCTCCGTCAATTCTCAGAAACCGCGTGAAGGGGCCTACCGTAAGGGCGGCGATGGCCAAACCTCCATATCATCATACGGCGTAGAAAATTATGTTTCTCTACGAGGCCACTGAATTTGAAATCAGGAATCGCGCGGAAACCCGGAGGGTTTCCAGCTATTAGCCGGTGGTTGAGCGCAGCGATACCGCCGGTCAACGAACGAAAAAAACGGAGGCACCCCGCCGGGGTGCGCCGGGTTTCATGGCGTGCGTTCCGGTGGTATCGCTGCGCTCAACCACCGGCTAATAGCTGTCAAGCCTCCGGCTTGGCCGAAGGCGTGGCGGAACAGTTACTCTAAGGGCTTGCGCAGAAATAACATGAACATATTTGTGAATTATGCGGATATGTGTTTCATGAATTCAACCCAGAAAACTTTCATGGCGAGTGGACTTATTCCATAATGCCAAACGCATAAATACTGTACATGTTATTTCTGCGCAAGCCCTAAAAGTAAAGTTTCAAGGCCACCTGCATGATGCGCGGCGGCACGCGCGTGCCATCAATGGTTCCAAATGCGGGGCTTGATTTGGTAGCATTCGGCTGAACGAAATTGACATTATTAAAGAGATTGAAAATCTCTAAACGCAAGTCCATGCGAATTCGCTCTTCCCTGGCCAACGCCAAGCTCTTGAAAACTCCCATATCAAATTGAACAAACTTCGGCCCCGTGAAAACGTTGCGACCTTGCCGCCCAAGCTCGCCGGCCTGCGGGCGGTCGAACTGCGCGCGCTCGTCCGCCGTGAAGAAGACTATGCTGCCGTTCTGCCGTCGCACGCCGCCAATGTTGGGGCTTGCGCCGGCATAATCTGCGCGGGAATCAACACCCACAGTGAAGGTCTGATATCCGGATGAAACCGTGAATGGGAATCCGCTGGAGAGGTCGACAATGCCGTTCACTTGCCAGCCGCCGAGAACTTTGCCGTACCAGCTCGATTGCGCCTTGAAGAAAGGCACGTCGTATATCACCATGCTGCGCAGGACGTGACGGACATCAAAGTCCGAACGGCCGTGACTATAGCGGAAGTTCCTAGAATCAGGCGGCACAATGATGCTGGTACCGGCGCCCTGAGTATCTTCGGAGGCATCGTCTAATGATTTGGCCAAGGTGTAGTTGACGGTATATTGCAGACCTTTTTTAAATCGGCGCTGAAGTTGAATTTGAAACGCATGGTAGGTTGAATTTGAACACGTGCACCCAACCCCGCCAATACTAAATTGCGGGTTACGAAAAAAGTTCATGGGCAAGCCCGCGGCCAGCAGCCGTCCCCCGACGACCGTGCGACGTTCACCGCTAATGGGATCGACTACCGAAAATGTGCCGGTATCCAGAGTGCTGATCACGACGCCTACGTTGCCGAGTCTAATGTCATTGAGAAATGGGATTCCTCGATCATAAGTAGCCAGCAATTTACCGAAATTTCCGGTCGGCCTGCCTCGTGGGTCGATGGGATTGCCAAAATCCTTTAAGTTGTCCTGGGCCGCGCGAAATTCAGCAATGAAGCCATTCTTGAAAACGTCCACTTGGTTGGCATTGTAGTGGCGAAATAACTTCGATCCTTTGTTGCCGACATAGGCTATCTCTAAAACCGTATTATGACCGAGGTCGCGTTGAATGCTTAAGTTCCATTGTTGGACGTACGGTGTGCGGAGATTGGCGTCGAAAACAAACGGCGACTCGACGCGATTGTCCGGCACCAGCGGATCGATAGCCAGCGGCGCACGCAGATTAAATCCGCTTTCCGGGACATCGGCGGCGCGTTGATGCACCTGGCCATCCGAGTTAGGCCTTTCCCGCTGCAGAACGGAAGTTCCCGGTTGTCGTTGCTCGACCACATTGAGCGCCCAATTAACCAGCCGGTTATAGGAAACACGATAACCGCCGCGAATGGCGGTCTTCTGATCGCCCAGCGGATCCCACGCAAAGCCAAAGATGGGCGCGAAGTTGTTTAAGTCATTCTTAAACCATTGCCGTCCCGTGCCGGGGCCTGCCTTCACAAAGCGGACCGGCCCCTGGGAACCATCCAGCGGCCGATCGTTGACCACTTGCAGACCGCCTTTGTCATAGGGGACCGTATTGAACTCATACCGTAAACCCACGTTAAGAGTTAGGCGGCGATGGGCGCGCCAGTCGTCTTGAACGAAGCCGTTCCACTCCTGCTGGCGTTGCTTGAGCAGAAATGGATATTGTGGGCCGGGAAAGCGTTGGCCATCGGAGTAAAAGGTCTGGTCAATTCTCCCGATAATTCCGAGGACATCATTGTAAAGCGATCGCAGGCGATTGAAATCCTCCGGCTTCATGCGGCGGCGTAGGTCATCTTCATTGGGTAAAACCATGGGCGCATCCGCGGTGCCGAAGCGAATCTCCGGAAAGTATCCAACATTGCGAAACTGATCGATTCTATAAAAGCGACTTACCAGCCCAAATTTCCAAGTATGGGGACCGCGGACCAAGCTGAAGTTGTCGCCGAATTGAAACTGAGTTGGCTTGCGACCTGTACCGTTCCACCACCGATAAGGATCGGTTGAGAGATTCATAACAATCTGTGTAGTGCCGGGATTGGTAGGATCAAGAAAGGCCAAAACATTGCGCGTGAACCCGGCATTGAACTCATTGACTTGCGCGTTGCCGAACGTTGAAGTTAGGCCAAAAGCCAGACCGGCTGTCGATGAATTTCGCACGCGTCCCGGGACTACCTTGGGCATGCGCGCGGCGCCATTGATAATATCGCCGATCAAGCGATTGGTTCCCCAGCTATAACGGCCGAATAAGCGATGACGGTCATTAAGTGTGTAATCGATCTTGGTGACGTAACTGTCTTGCGGGTTGGTTGAGGGAACGTTCCAGCGGTAACGGGCCGTGTTGAGCCCGTCGCCGGTGCTAAAATCATTGGGCAATTCCGTCAGGCCTAGCATTTGTTGGACGCGGGGATCTAAACCAAGACCGCTGCTTTGCAGGATGTTGTACACCTGCACAGGCCCGCGTGGATTACCCGCCTCATCTACGGCGTTAGGCGTATTGCCTTCCGGGACCCATCGGAACAAACCTTGGCGGGCGTCTTTGGTCAACACGGTAAATCGATCCGGAACGCTTTGAGATAGGCGCTGGCCCTGATAGTTAAAGAAAAAAAAGGCCCGGTTCCTTATTATGGGACCCCCCAAAGATCCTCCGAATTGATGACGAAGCAGAACCTCGCGCGCAACGCCCCGCGCATTATTAAAGAAATCGTTGGCATTCAGCGCCGTATTACGGTGAAACCAAAATAGGCCGCCATGGAATTCATTGGTGCCGGAGCGTGTGACCAGTTCAACCTGCCCTCCGGAATTACGCCCAAACTCTGCTTTGGCATTGCTGCTAACCATACGATATTCGGCTAAGGCATCGGGGTTGACCATGACATTGGTTAACTCGCCGCGGGGAATGACGGGATCAGAAATGTCAATGCCGTCTTGCGTCGTGTAAATACCGCGGCCGCGGTCGCCGTTTACATAAAATGTAGTGGTACCGCCCGAGCCGGTGGCTTGTGAAGAATGGCCTACGACCCCGGGCTGTAGGGCCATCAGGTGAAGCGGATTGCGACCGTTCAGCGGCAGCGTTTCCATCATACGATTATCTACCATGTTGGAGAGCGAGGATTCGGTGGTCTGCACACGCGCGTAGCTCTCGGTCACCGTAACGGTTTCTGAGATGGCGCCCGGCTCAAGAATAATGCTGATTTCCAAATCGGCGCCAACTTCCAAACGATTATGCTCGCTGACGAACCGCTTGAACCCTTCCAACTCGGCGGTAACCGTGTATAGGCCAGGCGCCAGCGCCGGAAATACGTAAAGACCCGTCGCATTGGAAGCCGTGTGGGCCGCGATTCCGGTGGCTTCTTGCGACGCTGACACGCGAGTGCCCATGACTACTGCGCCGGAACTATCCCGTACCACGCCGGAAATCTTGGCGGTGGGGGTTTGCGCGGGAGCCGTGTAGGTCAACGATACAAACAATATTACGAATAGCGTTCCAAGTCTTCTCATGGCCACCTCCCGTAGGAATTGCCCGATAAAGAATTCAACGGGCATAATCTTGTTGCACGCTGCAAGGGTCCACCCTCCCGGTCGTAGGCAGGGCTCTTAAATTCTACACTTTTAACTCTTACAAAACCATATATTCCAAGTATTGTATCTGAAGCTCGATCCGAAGAAGCAGGCGTGGGCCCTTCACGTCGGCCCATAAGTCGCTCGTGTACGCTTCGGATCGGTGTGAAAGCCATATTGCGAAGGGTTACCCGGCAGAGTCATCCGTTCTTCGACATCGAAACCCGCCAAGGCGACGAACCGGCGAAGACTACCACTTTATGCCAGTCGGCGACCTCTTGCCGCCGGAGGAGCCGACGCACGCGGGATTGCACCTTGGCGAGTGGCGCCATCCCAAGCTTCCCGGAGCCGCCAAAGCGGCGTCAACTGGATAAGCATGCTAGTTATCATTGATTTTATAGCAAAGAGTTGCCGATATATAAGAGTGCCGTTTCGATACGCTCCGTCAACGCGACCGTCGTGCCGGTAAGCCGCGCGCGGGTGCTATTTACTTCAGGCACCATGACCGCCACGGAAATTTAGTGAAACTTTGTCTTAAAAAGCCGTTTAAACAATGTCAGTGGGGGAACAAGCGAAGGCGTGAGAAAGATCCAATCCAAAGAGAAAAAATTGACCGAGACTCTTAGTGAATGGTCACCTAGCCAATTGTCCCATATCAAAGATTTCCCTCGGAGGTCTAAAGAAGTGAATTGTAGCTACAATACTCTAATAAAATTTGTCGAAAACAAATTGGACTTGGACCATAAGCTCGATACCCTGCTGCATATTGAAAAGTGCATGAGCTGCTTCGACAACGTTTATAAGCTGGAAAAAGAAAAGGACCACAAACACTTTGTTTACAAGCGTTACATCGATGACGTAGAAGAGCCCACCAGTTAAGCCAAGTATTAGATAGTCAGCCAATCTTGAAAGCACGGGTCGCCGGCACGTAGCTTAGCCTTTTACCAAACTCACATTGACCACTCCCATGATTTCGGGCCGCGGACGCGGTTCTGAAACGCATGCGTTTATGCCAACACGTCAATTTCACGACTAACTAATTCTCTCGAGTAACTACTCAGGAGGAAGCCTGCCCCTACAGAACCGGAGCGCTAGCGACCGAGTGTATGTGCCATACAGCGCTTACACTGACTATTATCCTCTGCAGTTCAGACAGTAGGAAGGGTTGGCGGCAGGGTCCGGCACAGCGGAACCGCCTGGGATCGTCTTCTTTCGGGAGATAACCGGTCTGAGAGCTTCAGAGCCGACGACTCGACTTAAGCGAGCGCGGCGGTTGAAATCGCCATCGGCCCGAGCGCACAGAGCTCGGCCTCGGAGTTTTCAATCCAGGTCGTGGCTGTGAGATGGCAGGGTATTGGCTTTAAGGTGGCCGGGCCAGTGTGAGTTCTTCAGCCAGTTCCCGGGCTAGCCTTCGTGTCTTGGCGAGCACCTTTCGCCCCGAGGCCTAACACGAGCTGCGTATACTGAATTACGGACAGGAGGGCGAATCGATTCTGGTCCCGACAGAGTCGGGATAACCGACCGCGTAGGCATGAACGGCTGCCGAAGCCGGGGGAGCGTACGCCGATTTAGTTCCGGACGATTAATCCGGCGTAGGTACAATTGCAGCAGACTGTAGGCCAGGGCCACAAAGACTACTTGGCTGACCATCCACGACAAGGCCCTGGATTGGAAATCGATCAGATCCCAAAAAATCATTTCAGTTGACGATGGCGCTCTTCAATCCCGGTGCGCAGATGATACTCGTCACGCGCCGCGGCCGGATCTTTGACGGCATTGGTGTCCCGCAGCATCCAGATCTCCTCGTGATCGTCGGTAAAAAAAATCTCCTGGTTCATGATGACGCTCAGCGGTACTGGGCAGCTAGACTACGAACCAAAATCGCGCTCTACAGCCATATGAAGATCCCTTCCGGGTCGAAGGCTTTGTGCGGCTTGAGAATCCCCCCTTCTGAACACAGGAAACTATGAGCTTATTCAAGTAGATCTTTTCGGGGGAATCCCCAACCCCCCGCCGGCTCCGCTGTAATCCACAACACCGTCCCAAGCCGACTGCATCTCTAGTACAAGCTGTTCTGCTAGCTTGAACGCACCCTCTG
>JACOSC010000188.1 GCA_016179055.1 Acidobacteriota bacterium | reverse complement strand
CTTGCGCCTCATTTAGCGTCTCAAGCACTTTGAGCATCAGCTTGTCGGCCACGTCGATTGCCATGCGGTAGAGTGTAGCATATGCGACCTTAAAAGTTAAACTTTATTTTGTGGAGAGCCCTTACCCTGCTTTATTGAGAAGATACGCACTCCCTTTGCACGCGATGTCCTTAATGATCGGCACGGGCTACCCGCTTGAAAACAATGGCCACGCCGTCGTCATAGGTTACCTTCCAATCGGTCATCTCTTTAAGCGCATTCGACAAGGCGGAATCCGGTGAGGCCAGGACCCATGCTACTTGGTGCCGAATCAAGACGGTTTTCCAGCCGAACGCCACACTTGCCGCTTTAATGTACTCCTTTAAGAACGCTTCCTGGTAAAAATCATGACGATCATCCATAAAAACCCTGAAGCGCGGGTGCAGCCGGTAAAGCAAGTAGGCGCCCCATGTATCCGTCGTGAACAAATGATCGCGAATGTCTTGCGCGGCGATGAACTCTGCTGCTTTAACAGGAAACTGTTTATCATCAAATTTCGCCTTCAGAATCTTGGTATAAAACACCTCTCCGTTATTCATCAGCAAACAGACAGTCAAACCAACCAAAGCGATCGGCAAAAAATGGCTCTTTAACCGGCCTTCGACGATACCCATTCGACCGGAGAAGCCATCGATGAAAGAAAACACGCCGCGTACCCAAGCGGCCAGCTCCGTGTTGGTCGAACCCCAGCGCAAGGTCCGTGTAAGCAGAGGACTGATCGTAAGCGTGAGCATAATGCACGATACGGGAAGATTTCTGGCCGCAAACAGCGTGGCATGCACGCCGAAGAGGATCATCAAGATATCGATGGCCGTCAGCTTTCCCGAAGAAAAAGCCAACGCCAGAAAGGCCGCCATGAGGATCATCTCAAAATATTTCTCGGCGGCCATATGGAAATTCGGCGCCATGAATTCAACAATATGATCCATTAGATAACGATTGGTTAGATACTTGTATATGTGAACATGTAGACGATAACCATACGGGGTGGCCAAGGTAACGGCTAGACAAAGCAATAAAGCCATCGCCAGCGACCGCGCTAAATGCCCGGCTTGCGCGCGGGCTTCCGCATCGGCGGCGGTGAAGCGGCTCCACAAATTTCCGATGAAATAAATGCCCAGCAACAAAAAACCGATAAGAAATCCGCCATGAATGTTTACCCACAAAAGCATAAGCGGGGGAAGCCAGTATAGAATTCTGCCACGGCGCCTTTGAAACCGGTCAAGAACATAGAACCAAATAACGGTAAAAAGCCAGGTCATGATATGTGGGCGCGCCAATAAATGTATGGTCGAAGCCGAGGCGGAAAGCACGACGAAGCCGGCGGCCAGAAAAAGGGTGGCGCCTCTAGCCAAGGCCACGCGAAACAAGAGGGTGAATGTCAAGGCGACGATCAGCGCGCTAACGGCAGCCACACCGTTCAAGCCCCAGAAGGAATGGACGTAGGAAATTATGATGTCGTATAACCATTCCCAGGCATACCAGGGTTGGCCGCTCATCGTGTAGGAAAAATAGTCCACCTGCGGAACTGAAAATGTCTTTCGAATGTACTCGCCGTTTCGTATATGCCAGCCGGTGTCGGCATCATTGAGCAGCGCGCTCGCCCAGGCGCCATAGGTCAGCATATAAAACAGGACAAAGAATATCATGTCGGTAACGGTCGGCATGAAGAAGCGCAACATCAGCGGGTACTGCTTTATCGGAGTTGCCGCCACGCTGGTGGTATGCATATAAGGAGCCTCCCTAATCGGTAGCTTTACAATGGTATGCAGACAACGATCTTTGGCGATGGCGAAAAAGCTCAACCGCCACCGCCCCGGCCATGAGCAGAATAATCCAAACTAGCCATGCCACCCTCTGCCTACCCAGGAGCCAGTTATAAACTCCGGGAAAGCAAAGTATGGTCAAACCGGACAAGAAAAGTGAACGGGTCCATGGGTTGAGGGCCAGTCCTGTGAAAAAATAATTGCACGTGAAAATAGCTGGTAGAACCAGCAAAACGGCATCATGTAAAAATAAATGGTAGCTGGTCAGCACAGTTATAATTAGACAAAGGGAAAGCTTCAAATAAAATGTTGGGGTATCGACTTGATATTCTCCACGCCAAGCGTAGCAGAGGCCGATCAGCGCACACACATTCGCCGCGACCATCAGCAGGACTACAAGGACGGCGGGTTTTCCTACCATGAGAGACTCGATGCCCCCACGAATGTTCGGCATGGCCAGCGGATCAATACTGTAAAGGCGCTGGTTCATGGTTGACACAAGCTCGAGCCATTGCACGAGGCCTGTCCAGCCCACGATATATACCGAGATGGCCGCCAGCCCAGCGCACCCCAGGAAAAAACCTGACGCCACTGTCCATCGCTTCTTGAAGAGCAGGACCACGAGGAGGGGCAGAACAAGCTGAGGTTTAAACAAGCCCAACGATAATACGATCCCCGCCAGTCCTTCACGGCCGCTTTTCAGGAAAACAATGACCACGGTTATAAGAAAGAGTGCAAGGATCGAGTCCTGACCTTGTACCAGTGCGATAAAACCCGGGAAGAATCCAAACAACAGTAAAGTGTAGAGCGGTAAAAGTGCCCGGCTAACCAATGGCTGCAACAGCCTCCCTATGGCCGCTAACAATCCCAGATTGAGGACCAGCCAACAATAATAGGCGGCGGGCAGTGAGAGATAGGCCAGTGGCAAAAATAACAACAGTTCAAACGGCGCGTGGTTAAAGAGAAGCGGCCCTTGGCGAAATTGAACTGGCCGGCTGAATTTGGCTTGAAAGGCTGTTTGCGTTTCATAATCGTAAAGTAGCTTACTCTGTCCGGCTTTGAGAACCTGCGCGCCCGTATAAAAGATGACGAAATCGTTGGCCCCCTCGCGCAATTCATTGCGAACCCGCCAAAACAAAAGCGGGTATGACAACATGGCGCCGGCAAGAATAACGATCAGCGTCAAGCGAAAAAGTCGAAGGGGTCCCGTACCCCCGACGGCTTTCGACATGTATCCACCCTAGATTTCTTAAAGCGCTTTGTAATTGCATGCACCCTTCCTGGGAGCGTCGGCTTCCAGCCGGCACGTCGACTATCCCCAGGAACGGCCTTTGCCGGTAAGATGCCGGCGCTCGCAGGGGCGCCGCCTACGCGGGTAACCTTGGCCGCGACCGGTAAAATAGGAACGAAAGAATGTACAATACGCCCCCAATGATGATTAAGGCGCGGAGACCCCATAGGAAGGAAGTACACTCCAGCAGACCGCCCACCATAGCTCCCATCAGATTAGAGCCAAAAGCATTCTCCAGATCGTGCGACTGCTGGAAAGAATTGGCAAAAATAATTCCTGCGAAAAACAGCGGCATGGTTAATATAATGCTCGCCGCGATCGCCGCCAGTGCAAAATTACCGGTCAGCAGCGCGTCCAGCGGCAAGAAATAGCTGGGTAGCAACGAAACTATCAACGCGCCATAATAAACTTTTATTGGACGGGAAGGCGCCTTGGCCACATAAAAATTAGCGGCCAGGATCATCAAAAGAATCGCCGATATTATTACAGAATTAACCAACCAGGTAGTGCCAAAAAGTAAAGCAATCTTGCTGATGCTCTCGACCTCCAGCAAAAGGAAGGCGGCGCCTAAGAAGAAAAAGTGGCCATCCACTTGCCGGATCGTCGGCAGCCGAGATTTAACAAGGAAGATCGAGAAGATCGATATGATCAGCAACCCGGTCGTGATCACCCAATACAATTTTGGTATGCGCCGGTCCTTAAGGTAAAGATACGGCCAATCATCAACGGTAAGCGGCGGGTTGCCGGCATAGGTCAATTTATTCTTTTCAACGAAGGCGCGCAAATTGGGGTCTCTACCCATAGACTGTTGCAACACATCCTGAGCGGCATTAACAAACACCACTCCACCGGTCCCGCGCACTTGGCCGGGACGGTCCAGGAAGCACAAAGGCGGATGACCAAAGGCTTCCTCCAGCATCGAATAAATGCGTCGGCCCAGCCATTCGCGCTGCACTTCAAATATCAGTACTACCAAGCCACCCGGCTTCAAATGTCGTCTCGCCTCTCTTAAACTCTCAACCGTATACACATAATTATCTAACCGAACATTTGTAAAGCTTGAAGTCAACGTGTGTGAATCGAGCAGACCAAAGACAATCAGGTCGTAAACCTTATTGGATCGCTTGAAATAAGCGCGGGCATCGTCAACGACCACATTAACGCTATCCGACTGGTAGGGCTGCTCCGGGTGCAGGGCCTTACCCGCCATGATGATCGACGGGTCAATTTCAATAGCGTCGATATGTCTCGCGCCGTTGCGCAGCGCTCCGGCCGCGTCGTTGCCCGAGCCGGCCCCTACAATAAGTACATCATCGGCGCGCTCCGCAAACCGATAGGCGACATCGTAATGATCGTATTGCAAGGCTTCCGGCGGAAACAGCGCAGGATGGGCTTTCTTGAACTGGTCCGAAAGGTCAAGCATGTTCTGGTAGAAAGTATGGTTAACTTCCATGGAGAAGCCGGTCCGTATGGGTTGACCGTTGGAGACGAAAAACTTCGGCTCAATAATCAGCTTTTGGTAAGGCGACCAAATCACGCGACGGGTTGGCCCAGAGCGGTCCATCGCAGCGAAGCAGGTCAGCGCGCCGGCGATGGCGCAAATTACGAAAGCTTTGCGCCCCTCGCCACCGACGAACAGCAGCAGCAGTAACCCAATCCCGAACCAGTAAGGCGGCGACAAAGGCACGAAGGAAAGCGCCGAAAAAGCCCAAATACCCAATAAACTGCCAACGATGTTAATCGAGTAAGCGCGGAGGGGATTGGCGTAACCGCTCAGCAGGCGACCGATCAGGCAGCCCATTGGGAAAAAAATCATCACGTTCAGAATGAAAAAGAGCATTAAAAATAATATGGCCCCTAGTTGAAACTTGAAAACGGTAAACTGAGTTTCATTGAGAAAGGAAGCCTCGCCCCAAAGATGGGAGTCTTCAAAACTGCTAAGCACCGCGCTTAAATTCTGTGCCGAAAAGCCCGCTACCGTGACTTTGGCCAATAGAATGAGACACAACATTAGCAGGTAGGTTTGAATCAAACTGGCTTTTTTTCGGATGAAGGCGCAGCCCATACCCATGCCCAAGAAAGAGGCGATTAGAACAAGGTTCTTAAAGTAGGCAAAAATTCGCACTTCTACCGAGAGCCAACGGATAATCATTATCTCAAAATACAAGGTCAAGAAGCTGATTAGAAATAACCGGAAATCCTGAGATAAGGCGCCCCTGTTATCGAAAATTATTTCCTGCTGCAAAGCTGGTTCTTGTCGCATTGGACGAAAGTCTCCTTTTCAAGCAAAAGGGGGTAAGGGCTTAACACCAGATGACGGTAGTCTTCGGCTTTCATCGCTCATCCGCTGCGTCGCCCCTGTTGGATTCGATAGATTCTAGCAAATGGAGTAGGGGTCCGATAGACAGCTTCAAAAGTCCACGGATTTTCCCCGATCAGTTTATCGATGCCTTTGCGCATACGCTCCGGGTAGAATTCCAAATCAAAATCATTATCGGTAACCACCAGATAGCCGGCCTGGCTATCACGAATCAAATCGAAGATAACACGAATTTCCGGCCCGGTAAAAGGCGGCGCCCCGGCGTAAAACGCACGGCCAGGCATCAGGATTGAACGCGTAGCTTGACGCGCCGTCCATAAGTACATAACCGGATCGCGATAGGAGAGGATCACATCGGTTGGCTTTGTATTCCGGCGAATCCAGTCGACGACGGGCCGTTCGATTTGTTCGAGGTCGCGATAGACTTGCCGCCCGATCAGTGCGTTGGAAGCGCCACGTATATGCCAATACACGACTGGACAGCCCAGAACGATAAGCAGGACTGAAATCAGGAGAGCTGCCATGGCTCTTGGCGTAGGCCATGATCCGACGCTAAGCCGAGCCGGCAAGAATCGCTTGATCTGCGAGATCAAATAAAGCAGCAGGAATGGCAGCAGAGGCGCCAAAAACCGATCGTACGAGGTGTAGGGCCAAAGCGCCAGCATGCCCACGTAGAAAGCAATGTAGATTTCCGGCAAGCGCGCGCCGGCAAACCACCGCCGTATATACCCCAGAGTGATAAGGCCAAAACTAAAGACAATTAACGGAATGAAGAACGGACTATTGGTTAGATCATACTCCATGGCCAATGAGACCGCAGGAACAAAAATGAAGCCCATGTAGAACAGATTTTTTGAAATGATCTTCGGTAGCCAGCGCCAGTCCTCGACAATCGCACGGAAATCGGCGGAATAGTCCGTATAATAGACGGCCGCACGGGTTTGAGCCGGAGATCGCTGGACGTGACGCCAGAGCAACCACGGTGTAATGAACAAGGCGCAGACCGCCAAGACCACCAGCAGATTCTTATAGCGCCGGTGGATTATCAGACAGACTGCCGCGCTAAGCACTAGCGTGATGCCGATAGTGCGTGTGAGAAAAGCCAACCCTAAAAGCGACCCCGCCGCGACGTTCAGCGCGGCTTTGTCTTCTTCAAGGCAGCGTTCCGTTGCCCATAGGGCGAGTACGGAAAGCGTCATGTACGTCAATTCGGAATACAAGCCGCCGGCGAGAATCATGATGCGCCAGTTGATAGCCATCAGGGCCGCGATAAGTAATGCGATGCCCCGCCCGGAATGGTTCCTACACACCAGGTAGCCATAACTTATCCATAAGAAAAGGGCGGCCATAATTATGGAGAGTCCGATCAACGGTCGCAAATTCCCCGGAAAGTCCGGAAAGCATCGCCAAATCAGGGAAAGTAAGAAGGGATAGAAGGGCGGATATTTTGTCTGCGCCGGCTGATCCGGCAAACTGATAATCCGGTAGCCCTGGCCGGTGGCCAGCGCTTTAGCGGTCACCGCGTAAATCGCATCGTCATGGTAAGCGCCGAAGCGGGCCGGCTCCAAATTGGCGACATATAATCCCACTGACCCAATGATGATGCTGATCAACAGGAGGGTGGCCAGAGAATGGTTTTCTTTCATAAATGGTACAACTCTGATTTCGTCCCCATGGCAATGTCAAGTCAGTATAAGAAATCCACCCACCAATAATCAAGGGACAACCAAATTCCGGGTGTGCGTCAATAATATAGGTGAGAAAGGACAAGAGATAGGGTTCTTCCGAGCCTCTGAGTGCTGAAAAGCCTTCCGAGTAAATCTTACCATCCCGCCAAGGCGGGAACACAAAGGCACTAAGCACACATAGCCATTCGCCTAATTCCATCCATTATAAACGGAACGTTGAATTTGACAAGCTGGCCAAGCCGCTTACTCGTTAGCTTGAGATCGGTTAAAAGTTGCGCTTCAAAAAGAGGATTGATTTTCCCCACTGCCTTGAGTTCCACTATCACACTTGGATCGACGACCCTATCTAATCGTAATCCGGCATCCAGGCGGATCGCTTCGTAAACCACAGCAAGTGGAAACTGGTGCTCGACCTTCCTACCCCGTTTTTCCAACTCGTCGGCCAGGCAGACTTCCTAAACCGATTCGAGCCATCCTGATCACAGAGAATTGTGAACTTTAAACGCGACCTTTATGATTTCTTTGGCAACCCTCTCCGTTTCACGGTGTATTGGCTCAAAAGTTTTCAATTTTGCACCGATTTTCATGAACCAGAATGAACCCTAAAATCAGGTAGTAGATGATCCAGAGAAAACCGGTTTTTTATTATCCAGCCAGGGGATAACCATATCTTTAAACTTTTCCATTTCGCTGAGCAAGGCCGGCAGATTTCTTT
>JACOSC010000187.1 GCA_016179055.1 Acidobacteriota bacterium | reverse complement strand
TCGTCTTATTGCGAGACCATGCGATCAATCTCGCGTGATCTTCTGGCGAACACGAAGGGACAGTGGATCTCCTGGACATAGGAACCTCCTTTACCCAGGAGCTTACCATTTATCTATTATTAATGCAACTAAGCACTAGCCTTTCCGCGGTTCCCTCTGCCTAGAGGGAGTTCACCGGGTTTTATCTAGCCGGTTGTTGGCGATGGTTCGCTGGAATGATCCTTTCGCGGCCGGCGGCCGCTGCGCCGCCGGGATACCGAGTGGCTCTTGAGCCAACCACGGATGGCCCTGGCTGGGGCCGGTGCCTTCACGGCGGCCGCGGTTTCCAGAGCGCCAGATAAGCGCGCAACAAAGCGGACCAACTCGCCACTAACGTCCAGGCGATCCCCATCCGCAAACTTTCCCACACGTCCCGCCGAGGCGCCTTCATCCGGCACTGCTGTAACAAGGGATCCCCCATCGCCAAGATGGTATGCGCCACAAAGGCTAACAGGTTGAGCCAGTAGAACACCATCGCCAGCGTCTTTTGGCCATGACCAAAGTTGTGTTCTAACTCGTAGCCCTGATTCTTGTGGACATTGAAGCCTTCGTTCTCAATCTTCCACCGCGCGCGTCCGATGCCAAGGATCACGCGCACATTTTGGGCATCGACCGGCCGGTCGGTGACCCAGCTATTATGGTAGGGGCGTTTGGCTCCGCGGCGGTGCTCCCAGACTTCGACAAAAGCCGGACGAGCTGGAACCAAACAGGCCGGCATTTCACCACAGAGACACAGAGGCCACGGAGAATCTAAAAAATGGATTTGAAAAAGCACACAGAACAAAAGAAAGATTGTATAACAACCGTATCCCTCCGTGAACTCTGTGCCTCTGTGGTAAGAAGGGAGAGGTCATGTTGGAGGGATTTCCAAATTGTCAAACGCCCGCATGAATAAAGGGCGAAACCCGACCTCCAAATTTTTTTCGTTTCATCACAATTACATCTTGTCAGACACGAACGTCCGGCATTAGCCGCGCGCAGCTTCTTTCGAGTCGGCGGCATGCCGTTGTTGACCACTACTTTGTGCAAACGTCTAAGACCTCAAGAACATCTGTCACAAGCTCATCGGGAGCTTTCTCAATGAACTTAGCTTTTCTGGCCACATAATCTACAGACTTGACTTGATCTACCATTACAAAACCACTCAGTGATGATGATGCCGGCGTTGCTAGATGAAAGGGTATATTTCTGTTCGTGTTTGTAACTGGGCAAACAATGGCCAATCTGGTATGCTCGTTGAATAGACAGTTGCTGATAACCAGTGCAGGTCGTCTCCCTCTTTGCTCGTGTCCCGATTGAGTATCAAATGACAAAGTGATGAAATCTCCTTTCTGAGGAACGTACTTTGCCATTTACCATTCCTCACGACCCGCGGGCTTACCAAAGGATTCCTCACGGGCATTATAAGTGCGAGGCATACGGGAGACCATTTCCGCTAAATCGAATTTCCGCTGGGAAACCTTTTTGATGAGAATCTGTCTCTCTTGCGGGATCACTTCAACAGCATCTCCAACAGAAATATCTGCACTTTCCAGCACATGTTTAGGCAGCCTTAAGCCTTGGCTATTTCCCCACTTTTGAACTTTAGACACCATATTGTACCTCTCCTTATCCGAGGTTTAGCCTATGTATATACCTTAAACCACGCCAAAGTCAATGGCCGGTCGGTCAGCCGTCTAACGACCGGCATCAAACGCGGGAGGTGTAGCCGTTCGTCGGCGGCACGCCGAAGTTCCAAACTTCGTGTGTCGGCTTCGCGACCTACGAATTCGTAATACGTTAGGCCCCGCTCTCACGGTCACAATGCCGACGTACTCCCGGTAGCTGCAATAAAGCCAGGAGACAGGCGTTGATCAGCAATATGACCACGACGGATGGAACCGATACGTGACCGGCGCTGGAGTGGAAGCGAGCATCGTACATGGTATGGAGAATCTTCCAGACGAAGAGGCAGGACGCCAACACGCGGCCACGCTGCTTGCTCTGTATAAGTTGAATCCCGGTGTAAAAACCGCCTAGGCAATAGATAATTGTCGTAACAAGTATCAGTGGCCCACCCTCGCGAAGGATTGCACCGCCGGAGATAAGGAGGGCGAACCCAAACCAGACCCCGTTAAAGAGAAGGTAGAGGCCGATGCCGCGGACAACAAACTTCATGAGAACGTCTCCGGAGTGGTTCGGGTGGATAGCAGGAGGGCTCTTGCGGGCGCGCCGGCCATGCGGGGCCTAACGCCCGGCCGCTCAGCCGCGCACCGCGCCCTCCACCGCTGTTGATCACCTCAGCGCGCCAGCGCCGCTCGTCGCCTGTAGCGGCTTGGGCGGGGCACTCAGAGATGCGAAGGCCACGAGCGCCCAACGGACAGATGAAACCAGGGCCTCCGCGCCTGTTATGTCGAGCGCAAAGCGCACGGTCGCCGCCGCACCGAACACGGTACAGACTTCGAACCCACACGCGCGAATCCAAAAAAACAGGCCGCGCCTGGACCGAAGCAGCCATACGTCCGCGAGACCGAGCACCGGCAGAATCACGATCATGAGGCAGAACTTGCGCCACACCTGGCTGAGGGGAAGGACGACGCCTATGCCGATCCCCACGAGAACCAAAAAGGCGGTCCATATCACTTTTCGTCTGCGCGAAAGATCCGACTGCAGAAAGAGCCGCAGGCCGACAAACCACACGATACCGGCGCCGATTACGATCGGGCCTCGTATAAGCCATTCGAGCATACGGTTTGTCTCTCCACGGGCTCAGTGGCTGCCCTTATCTCCGACCAACGAAAAAATCAGCGAAGTTGTTTTTTAGCGTTCGCTGGATTGATTAGTTATCTGTTTCGGCGCTCTCGGTCAGGCGGCCACTGCGACGCGGGAGTAGAAGTCAACCTGTCGTTTCGTCTTAATTGGCGCCACGGCACGCCGGCGCGGGCGTGGCGGCCGCTCCCCGTCGGACTTCATGCCACTAAGATGGAGCTGGCTGGCCGCCTGTATGTGCCGCAAGGCTGCATCAAAGGAACTAGGCTGTTGCTCATCTCTTCCGCAGACTTCGTATTAATCAGGTTTAATAGCCGCCGTAGCTGTTCACCGACGGAGTATCGTTGCCTATAGACGACGATTACTCCTGCGTGATTCTTACCTTGAGTCATATACTCCGTATGAAGCCGGCAAAAGTGGCCTACGTTGAATGTATAAAGTACACGCCCTTGTTGCCCGCATATTCAAGCTGTGCCCTATCGTTCTGTTCTGACATTCTCTCATCGAGCACGGTCGTCACATCTATTCCACGCGCTCTAAGTCCTTTTGCCAGAGCGCGTGCCATCGCATCTTCATCTATGTACAAGCGAGTCTGCATTAAGTCCGCCGCAGCGATTGCTGATATTCCTGCTCAAGCCGAGCAGCTTCTTTCTTTTCCGTAGCCAGATCAGTTTCAATCTCTTCTCGGTTAGTGTGATAATAGGCGAGTGCGGTATAGACTTGTGCCAGAGTCAAATGGGGATACTGATCTACGATCTCTTCGGAGCTATATCCCTGTTTGTACCAAACCACTATCTGGTTTATTGTAATGCGGATACCGTCAATACGCAGACGCCCCCCACATACATCTGGCGAGCTTACCAGCCAAGTATCTATTTTTGTGCTCATAGGGGCTAACTCCTGTTTATTATGCTCTTCTTAATGAAGAACAGCGCGTAGGTTGATTTTACCAATTTGTCATCGCAAACGCTAAGGAAATTGCCGTAGCATTCCAGCGGACCCCCATGTTAGTCGATTCCCACGCACACTCGACGCAACGCCACGACTTGCCTTGGCATCTGCCCAATATTCCGCGCTGTCACATATGTAGTGCTCGTCTCGTCCTCAGCGTACGCCTCAAGAAACTCTCTCAAGTCAGCCGAATCGGTTCCCGTCCACCACGTGCTCGCCGTGTCGGCGGCAACCCTTGTTAGACCGCGCGTCGTGGAGCCGCTTGGGATGTCAAGACCGACTGCGAGGTCGCTTCCGAGGGGCGCGTTTGGCAACGATTTTCGCGTCTGTCCTTTGTAGCAGAACCTTATAGTGCAAGCGCACCACGCCGTTTGAATAAGACCGTACAGACTGCAACCCAAGAGGAACCTCCTGGTGTCGCCGTGCAATAAGCGGAATGCCTTCGCCGATGAACGTCGGCACAACGTGTATGATGAATTCATCAATCTCGCCTGCGTCAAGAAACGCAGCGATGATGCCGCCACCACCCATCATCCAAATGTTCTTGCCGGGTGTATCGCGCAGGCGCTGGGCGAACGCAGTAATCGGCTCCGTGACGAACTTGACGGCCGGCATCGTCGATGGCGGCGGCTGATGTGAGAAGACATAGTTCTTGACCTTCGTGTCGAACTCGGCGCCCTTGATCCCCTGTTTCTGGAACTCCAGCGCGACCTCGTAGGTTTTGCGACCCCATAGAATTGTGTCGATTGAACGGTAGAAGGCGCCCATGCCGTAATCGCCAACCGGCGGCAGGCGGTCGAGCCAGTCAACGCGACCGTCAAGACGTGCGATATAGCCGTCAGCACTGGTTGCGATGTAAACGATGATCTTACGCATACGTTTCAACTCGCGTTCTGACGCTCGGCAACAGTTGAGGCATGCCGCGCCGTCAGCTTGAGCCGGTTGTTAGACGCCGCACTTCGCCGGCGATGTGCCGTCGCGCCGAACACTCATGGCGCCTCTCCCTTGCGCGTGTGCCGCGTCGCCACCAACAGCCATATTGCCCCCATGAACAGGAGCGGCGATGAATAGACACCCGGCATCGCCCGGCCCATATAGATCGTGCCCACCGTATGCCCGGCGCTGTTCAATAGCATTACTACCGCGAAGGTATAGGCCAACGGTCTGAGCCACGGCACCCCACGAAAGGCGAATACAGAAAGTCCCAAGAGCAAGGAGACCGCTACGATGAGAATCCGCAACCAAACCCGAAAAGTGAACGTCGGCAACGGCAACCAAGGTAAACGTGCGTGAATTGCCGCGACGGTTGGATTGTAAACAGCCAAGAACCCCGTGGTGGCTTCGTCTACGACGTGCGCTGCGAAAGCCAGGCACAAACCGAGCCACGCCGCCCCGAACCGTCTGGCTAACCTGTCATCCACGATCACTTACCTTTCGGCCTCGGATATCCCCGCGGCGTCTGACTCTCGGCTTCTCCTGCGGCGGGCACCGATTGAACCCCCACCCCGACGGAGATCCTTGCCGCGCGCGGCGCCGTCGGGGGCTTGCGCGTGTTAGTCCTCACCGGTGTAGCCGCACACACCCATACGCGGTGAATTGACAACCGGCAGCAGCATGTCCTCGCCGCAAGGGTGCGGCTCGGCGTGCAGTGCGCAGCAGAAGCCGCGGTCTTCATACACACATTCAGCACAGATCATTATCGCGGGCTGGTCGCACAAGTCACACGGCCTGACGGGTGGTTCGTTGCGCGCTACGACCCGTACGGGCTTGCCGAGTTCAGCTCCGACGACTCCAGAGAGGCCGATGACAAGTGCAGTCGTAGAACCAAAATCGTACTCGTAGCCGAGACGGCTCCCTTCGGCGCCGAGAGCGTCGCCCACTCTCGTATTCATGCTGATCTTCCGCCGCCCGGCTCCGTAGAACTCACTCAGGTGGCCGCAGCATTCGAGCCAAGTACGTCGCAGTAGTTTATCGAGTACTTTCAGCTTCGCCTCTTGGCTGACGACGCAATCCAGCCAGAGCATCGGCGCCCCTGGGGCCTGTGCGCGAACCAGAAGGGCTTCCGAAGGTACGCCTGCGATCTTCGCGGGGAGACACTTGCGTAGATGGCGCAACATGGCGACCTTGCCAACGCGTGCGTCGCACGCCTTGCACACTCCAAACAAACTTCCTCTCGACATACAAGTAGTCTCCCAGTCGTGGGGGCTAACGCCAGGGATAAGCCGCCTTGAAAAGTCGCCTCCGCGTTTCGTATTACTACAAAAACGTACGGCGTTTTCAAGATTGGCTTGATCCCTGACGTTAGCCCGCTCTTTGTGTACTAGTGGCAGGCTGTTGTAAGACCTTGACCTCGTGCTTGATACGCTCGCTTAGTTCTCGATCTGCTACTTCAAGGTCATAGCGTACCTGTAACCGCAGCCAAACCGCCGCACTTGTACCAAAATATCGCGCCAGTCTCATCGCCGTCTCTACGGTAACCGAACGCTGACCGTGTACAATCTGACTAATACGCATAGGGGATACGCCAATATCCTGTGCTAAACGATACTGGCTCAATCCCAACGGCTTCATAAAGTCTTCCAAAAGCACTTCACCAGGGTGAATAGGGGACAGAATTTTGTTCATAACCATACCATTACTCTCAGGTCAGGAGTGATAATCCACAATCTCTACGTTTCTCGCCTTATGCGCTACCCACTCGAAACAAATCCTCCATTGATCGTTTATGCGGATACTATACTGCCCTGCGCGGCCTCCTTTTAGTTTTTCGAGTCTGTTCCCTGGGACAGCATACAAATCCTGTAAATCTTCCGCCTCATCCAGATACAGCAATTTACGGCGGGCAGTACGCTGGATATCCAACGGCACTTTCTTGGGTACTTGACCGAGGAAAATCCTTTGGGTTTCTTTGGACGCGAAGGATTCAATCACACAAGAATAATATCACCAGCCGATAATATCGTAAAGCGGGAAATGGCCAAATAACAAACGGGCTAACGACAAACTCAGCGGCGGCGCTTTTTTGCCGGCCGCTGCAGTGACTGGTTAGGCATGGCTGTTAATTGGCTACTTTATTTCTGAATGATCTCTTTTAATTTAGGATCAAGCAATTCCCAGAGGTGAGGATGGTTTTTCACTAAACGAGAGATATCTCCAAGATCTTTAATTTTCTTGCTTTGACTTCCTTCCATTTCTTTCCATGCTTTCATTTTTCCACACAATGTGTCCTCTAATGACGCCACTCGCATAAGAATTCCATGTATGTCTGCAGGAACTGCCCTTATTGGAAATTCCTTATAGAAATCTTCCGTGCTCAACTGAATACTGACCTTGGAATGACCGTGAAAATTGATCGACCATGGAAAACGTTCTGATTTAAATCCAACTCCCTCAAGAATTCTCACTGCAATATCCACTGATTCTGCAGCAACAACAATATCAACATCCTGTGTAACCATGGGCTCTTTCGCCCAATGATTTACGGCTATGCCTCCAATTGCACACCATACAATATCTGATCGTTCGAGGCTGTCGACGAGACGCATGACATCATCGGTGCCACCTGCGGTCTGCCAGTCATAAAACCGTTTTGGGGTCATATTGCAGTCCTTAAAGATTTTTCATAACGTTTCTTGTCGCCGAACGAGCTGATTTATTTGTTATCCAAGGGTTTCGTTAAAAAATATCCATAATCAGTGATTTTCGCTGAAGCCTAAGTCTCAGAATTAAGGATTAAACGGAACCTCCCCACTCGAACTTTAACTTTCTGTTTCCCAACCACGAGATCGGTGGCGCCCACTTATCGAGATGGGCGGACCGCAGGACCGGGCT
>JACOSC010000091.1 GCA_016179055.1 Acidobacteriota bacterium | reverse complement strand
TCCTTCATGCCAATCGCCGCCTTCACTTACGTACGCGGTCGCATCGCATGAAAAATAGTCTCTATTGGCATTACCCTTCCAGATGGATCGAGTATAGCACGAGTTAACAAATTAATAAGATATTTCTTACAAATTTCATAACCCGGCCGAGCCGGAACCAAACAGGCCGGCATTTCACCACAGAGACGCAGAGGCCACAGAGAAACCAAGAAATGGAGTAGAACAAGATCACAGAACAAAAGAAAGATTGTATAACGGCCGTATCCCTCGGTGAACTCTGTGTCTCTGTGGTGAGAAGGGAGAGGCCCAGTTGAATGGGTTTAAAACCGTCAAACGCCCGCATGAATAAAGGGCAAAACCCGACCTCCAGAAAATGTTTTGCCCGTTTCAGCACAAATTCATCTTGTCAGATAATTAACGATCCGTTACGAGGCGCAATGACGCCGGCCCTTACGCCTCGTAACTAACCGATGACACATGACGAGAAAGGAATTCCCAGTCACGAACGCGGCCGCTGGGCGGTGAGAAGGGATCGCCACAAAACGCACACGTTTACGAAGCTTTGGTTTTGCGCCTCACCGACGTCGTGGGCAGCGCTGCCATGTGCCGCGTTGTGGAATTCGCTCGCTGAGCTTTCCTTGCCGCTCGGTCGGCAACGGTGATCTCGTCGCCGGGATGTCGGCCCCCTTCTTGCCCGGCCGTTCCCCTCAGGCCCCGGCCTGTGACTACAGTGCGACTTGCAAAAATGGCAAACTTCCGCCTTTCGCAAGGAGGCTAAAAAACGACTTCATCAATAGTCAAAAGTGCCCATGTGGGAGCGGCGGCGTTGAGCGATTACCGGCCAGCCAAGATTTTCGCCGGGATAAAAATTTGCGCCCCATTACACGGTGTGTCATAATAGTTGGCCTTAATCACATTATTTCATTCACTTGAGGTACTCATGAAAAAAGCAATTCTTCTGTTATGGCTTCTCGCCCTTGGCCTACTGGTCACCATGAATCGCGCACCTGATGCCTACCCGTTGCCACTCACTAGCCAAAGCTTTCCTGAGAGTTATTTCGAATCTGCCGAAGGCGCCGCCTTCGTTCTTTTTTTTACCGGCGAGCTCAAAGGGAATTTTGAACCGTGCGGCTGACTCTCGCATCCATTGGGAGGATTGGCCCGGCGGGCCAGTTATATAAAGACATTCGCCAAGCGCAATCCAGGGCTGCCCATCGTTCAAGTCGATGCCGGCGCCTTACTGATCCAACAGTCGTTGGCGGATCCCGCAACCAATAAAACTATGTTAGCCAGTCTCAAGGAAATTTCGACCGACGCCGCTAATTTGAGCGCCGAGGATTTATACTTTTTCGAACCGCCGGCAACCGCGCACGCGGGCCCGTCGCCGCCGCCGCCCTTTGTCTCGGCCAACGTTGAGTGGAAGAGAAAATCGATCGCCGGATTAAAGCCCTATTATGTCAAAGAAATTACGGTGACGACTAGCCAGGGGCCGAAGCGGCTGCGCGTTGGTTTTACCGGCGTTACCGACCCGGGCAAGCCGCTTCTCGAAACGGGATTCACGATCGGTGACCCCGTGAAGGCGCTTACGCCCGTGCTCCGTGATCTGCGAACCCGCTGCGATTTGGTAGTGCTTTTAGCGGATGTTTCCCAGGAAAAGGCCATGGAACTGGCGCGCGGAACGGAAGGGATCGACGTCTTGATCGCGGCCGCCAGCCATGCCTTCCCTCCCCCGCCCACGCAATTAAATGATACGTATATTTTTGGCTCGGTTTTACAAGGCCGGTATTTGGGCGAGTTGAAAGTCTACCTTGATGGAAATGGCGAGCTTTCCCGCTACAAAGCACGCTATATTACACTGGACGAGGGCATTCCTGATGACCCCAAACTGGCTACCCTTGTGGAGTCTACTCGCAAGATCCTGGCGGAGCATCATCGTAAGACGGCGGCCGCATCCTTAGCCCGAGCGCCGCGTCCCGTATACGCCGGGTCCGATCGTTGCGTGTCTTGCCACACATCGGCGCATGATGTATGGAAACGTACGAGACATGCCCAAGCCATTGAAACATTGAAACGGAAGGGTCAGGAGTTCAACCCGCAATGTTTGCGGTGTCACACTACCGGTTTTGGCATTGAAGGCGGATTTTTGGATGTTTTGCACACACCTACTCTGTCGAATGTCCATTGCGAAACCTGCCATGGGCCGGGTTTAGCTCATACACAGAACCCATCCCAGCGCCTGTTTTCAAAGCCCAAGGAAACTTGCGTGTCATGCCACACGTCAATCGATAGTCCCAATTTTGATTTTGCGAAGGCATGGAGCATGATCAAGCATTGAAGGCAGGGCGATTATGAGGGATTCTTTCAAGGTACTGGTGGACTGGTTGAACACATCACCCGAGGATGAGCATCTTTATCTGTGTTTCATCCGCAGCGTGTGGGCGGCTGCGCTGGGCGCCGAGCTGGCCGATCGTACATATCCTTTGGCGCTGGAGCAAGGTTGCCTATCGGTCGGGACGGCCACTGTAGAGTGGAAATGGCACTTGGAGAATTTAGAGGATGCGTTGGTTCGGCTGTTACAGGAAAAATTAAACGGTTCGCCTATACGGAAAATGGTCTTCAAGGTTCAGCCGAAATTAGGCTCGCCCAATAGACGGATTCGAGAAAGGGTCGTGGCGACGCCACTCCCAGACATGCCGGTGGCCATAACCGACGCCGAAGTCATATCGGATCCCACGCTGCGGGAACAGTTCAGCCGTACGGTCGGTCGCCATCAATGGGCCGCGCAAGCGGCTCCGGGTAAAGAATGATCACCTGCCGTTTACACGGAAGCTTGTTAACTCGTATGGCTATGCAATTACGAAGGCTTTGAACGAATTAGAGGAGGAGGTCACAACTTATGCGACGCCGGCTTTTTGGCTTCATGATGCTTCTAGCCATTTTCCCCGCGTATCTTTTTGGGCAGCGGGTAAAAGCGCAATTGAAAGCGGATCCCATATCCACCAATCGTGAGTTGAGCTTTGCGCTTAATTATTCCGGTGATCTCAAGGCGGTCCCCAATATTGTTTTCGCCATGGTGGATGGGCAGCCGCGCGGTTTCGTCAGCTATCCTTCCGTCATCGATACCAGCGTCAATCCTCCTCGTTTTACTACGTTGTCGGGCAACGTTGTAGTTTTTAACCCAAATGCGGAACCCGTCATTTTAGAGGAGGGCACGCGACGAATTAAGCCGGAACGTGTCATTGCCTTGGGTAATTATGGAACGCCGCCGAAGCCGGCGAGACCCTTACAAATGACCTTGTCGCCGGACGGGCGAATCCTCGCGGTGGTCAATGTCGACAGCAATGCTATTTCAATTATTGATGTTCAGAGCGCTGACTTGAAAGGAACGATTCAGCTCGAGCGCGGCCAGTTTGGGTCGAGCAACAATGTGATATTTGCGCCGGGCGGGACACGCGAGCAAGGCTATACGGCGTACATTTCTTCATTTCGCCAAGATGATCGCTTCATCCCCATTGAGGGCGAAGTGTTGCAATTTCGTATACGACCGGATTTGAGCGGTGAATTGGTAGGGCGACTGACCGTGGGTATTGGTCCAACCGCGCTGAGCCTTTCCGAGGACGGGTCGGTTTTGGCCGTAGTTAACATTTATTATCGGACGCAGCGTGCACGCATTATATTTCCGGCCTACATTTCGCTGATTGACACCGCTTCTTTCCGGGTAAAGGCCGACTTACGCCCCAACGCCGGCGAAACATTTTATTTTGATGGCAACACAACCCCAGTCCTATTGCCGTTGACGGACGCTGCCGGACGTAGGCACAACGTGGTTATCGTCGCCGGCCAAGGCGCCGCGGTTTCCCTAGCGGGACGCGCGTTGCTGTTCGATGCCGACAGCGGAAGCCTACTGGCAACGTCGACCCTTGGGTCGAAGCCTACCGTGATCACTGTCGCTCCGGGAGGGAGCTCGACTAATCGGACCGTTATGATCAGCAACACGCCGCCCAGCGGTCTCTTTATTGTGGGGAGTATAGCTCGCCTTGACTTAGACGGCGCCAAACTCTTCTCGGATGATGCGCAGACCCGGCAAGAGGCTGTCAACAATCAGGCCTTATTGACCAACGGCAGTCTGGCGCCGGTAAGCCGGCCGGCTTTTCTAATGGATCCAACTCGCGCGGACCAAAGACGACTCTTCTTGCCCGTGACATCGATAGATCGTGTCGTCACGTTTGACGTGGATAGCGGCGCTATCGACACGGCTACCCTGGTGGGTGATATTCAGGACAGGGTGCAAGATCTGCCGGTTAATTTGACCGCTACGCCGGATCGCGAGACCATCGCCGTGCTAAATTTCGGCAGTGCCACCATCGACATGCTGGTTAATGGTTATCACTTGGATTTCCCCTTTCTCCAAAATTCGGATAAACTGTTCACGCGTTTGAACGTGGTAAATACGGGGACGCGCTCAACTAACTCCAGCTTTAATTTGCTCTCGGACGGCGGCACGCCACTGGTTACGCGGCCGCCCATGACAGCAGCACTCCTGGCGCTGGGGCCGAATTTCCAGTTTGGCCAAACGGCATTGGGCCTCTTCGATCTTACGACCGACACGCTCACCAATGGTTGGGTCGATCTTTCGACCGACTCGCCAAACCTGCTCGGGTCTTATTTGATCGGCAATAATTCCACAAGCTCGCTGGACGGGGCCACTCCGGTTTATCGGCATCTGAGTCGAAAATCCACTCGATTGACATTTACAGAAGTTCTTCAGAGTGAGAAAGAATCGAGTCAGGTAACTTTGGTCAATCCAACTTATTCTTTGGCCAGCGTGTCGTTGCAACTGTACAAACCCACCGGCGAAAAGATTGGGGATCGACCGGTAACGCTAGCCTTGCCGGGGCGCGCTAAGCTCTCGCGTTTTCTGACCGAGCTGTATCCGACCGGCTTGGATGATTTCTCGTTTGGTTATCTGAATGTTGAATCCAACGTCGGGTTGATTGGACTCAATTTGGCTCTTTTCCAAACCGGGGAGACTAACTATTCCGCCGTTGGATTAAATCCAGTTACCGTCACTGCGTCTTCGCCAAATCCGACAACATACTTTCTGCCGTATACTACCGTAGGCGCGGGTTACGATACTCTGCTTAACATTATCAATATGGCCTCGCCCCCTACGGATGAGACCACACCGCCCACCAACGCCGAGCTTACGATAACCTTTTACAAAAAAGATGGAGCGATTGTGGGCGCGCCGGCGCGACGAACGGTAGGCCCTCTGAAGCAATTGCGGGAAGGATTACTGTCACTGCTTGACTCCCCGACTCTCCCCGTGACGGCCGGCTATGTGAAGATAGATATGGCCGGTCCCACCGCTCCGGTGGCGATCAGCTCGTTGCTCTTTGGGCCGGATAAGGGTTTCGCCGCGGCGGTGCCCGTGCTCTCACAGGGCCAAACCAATTGGCTTATCCTTGACGTACTGAACAACCTACCTATGGATAGTTTTTATCTGACCGAATCGTTGATTACGGCCCTCGCCTTGACCAATATCGATACGGCTCCCGCCAACGTCACTTTGGAAGTCTTTGATGCGAATGGTCAGGCCGTGGCCGGTACAAGAACGCAGTTCAACATCCCCCCTAATCAACAAGTCAGTAAATTCCTGGATGAAATGCTCCCTTTGCCCGGCCCGCTCAGTCAGGCTGGAGGGACGATTCGCATTGGGTCGACTCAGAAGCTTTTAGCCGTGCAGGTATTAATGGCCACTGCCCTGGGAAGTCGGGATTATTTAGTATGTTTACCGGCCCAGGGACCCTAGCCCAATGAACCTCGGCGAGCCGTCAGCCCGCTGAGATTCAATCATAAGCCAATCAGACTGTAGCGGGGCCGGCCCCGCTCGGAGGCTCGGGAGTTTGGACATAGCCTCAGTCCCGCGCGAACCTTTCTTCCCCATCACTTCGAGCGGGCGCCCCGCCATAGCCCGAAGCTGGTTCGCGTAGCTCTGAAAGAGCGGGCTATAATAGCCAGGGGCAAGCGCAGCGCAGCCCCTGGTATGTAAGTTATATGAGTTGTAAGCCCTGAAAGGGCGCGCTACCCTTCGGCTCGATGAATTCGTATGGAAGAAAACGACGGCGGTATAGAAATTGATCTCTATTAGTGCGCCCTTTCAGGGCTGACGTGCTGGGGGCGCTTTCCTTCCAGGGGCTGCGCTGCGCTTGCCCCTGGCTATTATATCTCGCTCCTTCGGAGCTTTGGTTTGTAAGCGGTACCGCACTCCCTACAAATGTCCAAACTCCAGGACCCCGCGGGGCTGGATTTTGGCATCCTTGCGTTTCTTATGATCGAACTTCAGGTCATCCCGGCGATTATCTTGACAATCCCCCTCGTCATGATATGCTCCTATTTAGAGAATACATCCGCAGTCCAGGGGTTGCTGTATGAATGACAACAAGATTTACTTAGATAACTGTGCATCCACTCGTGTAGGAGACGAAGTGCTGGAGGCCATGCTGCCTTTTTTTACGAAGGAATTTGGCAATGCCTCTTCCGTTCACCGATTTGGACAGCAAGCTCGCGCACACGTGGAAGAAGCGCGCCTGCAAGTCGCCGACTTTCTTGGCGCCAGCCCCAAGGAGATTGTTTTTACCAGCGGCGGCACCGAGTCCGATAACATGGCCATACGCGGCATCGCTGGGTACCACCGGCCCAAGGGCAACCATATCATCACGTCGCAAATTGAGCATCCCGCCGTGCTCAATACGTGCAAGGCCCTGGAGAAGGAAGATTTCACGACGACCTATTTGCCGGTGGATTCCGATGGCCTTGTGGATCTTAACCAACTGAAGGACGCCATTACTCCCCAGACCATACTTATCTCCATTATGCATGCCAATAATGAAATTGGAACTCTGCAACCCATCAAAGAAATTGTCGAGATGGCCGCGCATCACCAGGTTCTCGTGCATACCGATGCGGTGCAAACGGTGGGTAAGATCCCGGTCAACGTGGAAGATCTGGGGGTCGATCTGTTATCTATGTCCGGTCATAAGCTGCACGGGCCGAAAGGCATCGGCGCCTTATATATTCGTAAGGTTACAAAGATGCGCGCCATGATGGCCGGCGGGTCCCATGAGCGCAACCGTCGGCCGGGCACGGAAAACGTCCCAGGAATCGTCGGCTTCGGAAAAGCCTGTGAATTGGCAGAACAATATCTGCCCTTAATGGATAAAGACATTCGCGCGTTGCGCGATCGATTGGAAGCCACCGTCTTGTCCACCATCGCGGAGAGCCGCGTCAACGGGCATCGTGTAAAACGCGTGCCGCATGTCAGCAACATTAGCTTCGCGCATGTCGAGGGCGAGGGCTTGTTGATTTCTTTAGATCTCAAAGGAGTAGCCGTCTCTACAGGCTCAGCCTGCCAGTCCGGCGCGCTTGAGGTTTCCCATGTCCTCACGGCGCTCAAGCTCGCGCCGCAGTGGCTGCAAGGCGCGCTTCGCTTCAGCTTGAGTCGATATACCACCCCTCAAGAGATCGATACGGTTTTGGACAAGTTGACCATCATAGTTCAGCGCCTGCGCGAAATGTCGACCACCTACGCGCCCCGCTCGCACTCATCACGCTAGAAGCCTGTCGGAAGTAACGATTCAAAATGTGGTGTTAAAAAAGATGGCAAGTGCGTTGGCGAAGCGCTTCACAAGAAATTTCTCTGAAAACAGTACCGGTTGCGGTAGCGACCGGGTGTGTCGCGGCCTACCTGGCTCGACCACCCGCCCGCTATGCAACCGTCAGCTATCAATATTTGCAGATGACTCAATAATTTTGTTGACTTTCATTCCTTTTCTTAATAAAATGACTCACGTAGCTGATAAAGATATTTCCTGTTGTTTGCATTGCAAGCGCGATCGATTAAGGCAAGGTCCTGAGACTTGTTAAATGAGTCCGTTGGTACTGAGCTTAGGTCCAGAAACGTGCGCATCGGTTAGAGCTTTTAAAAGTTAAGGGGAATATGAAAAAAGCCGTAGCTTTTATAGTTTTCTCTTTGGCTCTTATATCGTCTATCTTAGGACAACAATCCTTACAATTTGAACGGCAGAAGGATCTAGGGCAAGTTCCTAAGATTCCAAGTTATGAACTGCAAGACATCTTAAAATCCTATGCAAACGGCTATTATGGAGCTTGGGCATGGCACAACAAGGAATATATTAAGCAGACCGGCTGGCAAGTATCACCCGATTATCAAGTCAATCAGATAACTTTTGTAAGAGGAGTTGGCTTTGTAGCAAGATGTGTTTACAGGAGAGATAAAGGGCGGTATATGTCCACCTTGGGTGATCCAGATAAAGATATTTATAAAGTACGTATGGTTAATGTGAAATGGCTTACATTTAATCGTTCAGAACTTGGACTGCTGGAAACAAATAAAAAGGCTAATGAATCCCATATTAATCAAGAAGGTTCGGATCAAAATAAGAAAAATCATAACAAAGTCGCAATTGAAGAAAACGAAGTAAGGACAACCAAGGAAGTTAATGAAATAAGTACAACCAAGGAAATTCAGAAATAGCCCATGGGAAACGGTTAGTTGCTTATCAACTTAGCTGTGCTGTTGAACCATAGAAAACGATGCTATGGGTTTGGTATGGGCGCTGCCGGTTTTGGCAGCGAGATTTGAAATATGGCGAAAGTTTATGTAGAGAGGAGGCTTAAAATGCGAAGCAAACCAATCCTAGCGTGTATCGTTACGGTGATGCTGTCGATTTGTACTTTTAGTCAAAACCTCGTATATGTCAACACTTTTGATCAAGGGGCAACAACTACGCCACAATACCTACGAGATTTACAGCCGGCATGGACCTGTAAAGGACCAAGAGATGTTTGTGGTCTTGGCGTCTATTCTGAAGGTTTGATAGTGGATATCGGGCCGCCATTTAATGGTGTATTGTACGAAAAGATATGCACGCGAAGAGATTCGTGCGGAACTGTATATTCAATCGATCCAAACTACACATGGACTACATTAGTCAATCAGTGGTATTCAAAGAATTTGTTTGGCCGCATCGTCTTTCCGGCGCAACTTGGAAAGTTTCATAATGAAGTGGATAGCCTGACGTCTGAACTCACCAGCTTTATAGATCAAGCTGGAATAACTCTGACGCTGTGCGGTAATTCAAATTCATGCAATTTTGGACAACCTAATTGCGCTTCAGATACTTCTTGCGCCAGCGCGGCAACGTGCCTAACAAAAGATACGCCGACCGGTCCGCAGCCCAGGTGGTTCTGGATGACTCTCTATTACGAAGTACGGAGTAACAGTATTAGTGCGACAGGAGAGTTATATAGGTGTGATACACAGGTAGATCTTAGTACAGGCAAGGTGCCGTGCGATAACATTCCACTTGTGAGAGTTTCAAACACCACTACCGACGCGTCTTGTATTAATGGGTTAGTAAACCAGCGCACAGGAGACTTTGTATATCCCTTTATGGCAGATCCTCCTCCGCCCAATCAGGATAAGCACGTATCCGAAGAAGACTATGTCGAGGTGTATACAGGTTTACTTTCAGGTACAGCACCTTCATCTCCCCTTAGGGGAAGAGCTAGAATCGTCGGCCCGAGCTATATTACATTCAGGTAGAGGGTGTTATTAGTTAAAATTCAACATTCTCCGTTGCGGAAGGGTTGAGTCTAAAGTATGCCTGATACAAAAGTTCCCAAAATCACCAAATGCTTTTTAATTATGCATAGGTTTAAGGATTGGGAGATCGTTTCCGAACTCATTGCTTTCCGCTCGAGCCCAATCCTTGCCGGGCACCCTCACCCATTTCGAGTTGCTTAACACTCTAACTTTTAGGGAAGCATCTTAATAAGGGAGTCCAGCAGAAAATGGATGCGTTGTGTGGGCTGGTTGGGGCTTGCCGTAACGCTCGAGAGGCCCGACAGCGCCGGTAATCTTGAAGGAGGGCCTCATGAAACGAAAACAGAGAAACTGCGCAACGATAGTCGGAGCTGCCCTCGGTGGGGGAGTCCTCTGGCTGCTTTGCGGGCTGGTCGGGGCGGTCCCGGCGTGGGCGCAGTCCTTGGCCTATGTGACCAATAATCTGGGCAACTCCGTTTCGGTGATCGATACCGAGACCCAGCGCGTGGTGGACACAATTCCGGTGGGGTTGACTCCCTTTGGCGTGGCGGTCTCTCCCGACGGCGAATATGTCTACGTGACCAATGCCGATGCGCGCTCGGTTTCGGTCATCGAGACGGCAGGCCACCGGGTGGTGGACACGATCGGCGTCGGGAATTTTCCCGGCGGCGTGGCCTTCACGCCGGATGGCTGCCGGGCCTATGTGGCCAACCGGCGCAGCAATTCGGTTTCGGTGATCGACACCAAGTCTCGCACGGTGATGACCACCGTAACAGTCGGAAACTTTCCCATCCACGTGGCTATCACTCCCGACGGCCTGCGCGCCTATATAACGAATCTAGACGATCGCTCAGTCTCGGTGATCGACACAGCCGGCGACACCGTGGAGGAAACGATAGAGGTTGACATTCTTCCTGTTGCTATCGCCATAACTCCAGACGGGGCCTTCGTCTACGTGACCCAGAGGGGGCCACAGTCGGTCGCTGTGATTGACTCGGTCACCCATGAGGTGGTAGCCAGAGTGGGTGTAGGGAGAGGCCCCGTTGCCGTTTCCATCACGCCAGATGGGCAATTCGCCTACATATCCAATCGCGACTCTGACAACCTCTCCGTGATCAAGACCTCCACTTATGAAGTGGTGGATACGATAGAGGCCGGGACCTACTCGAGCGGATCAGCCGTGACGCCGGACGGCCTCAACCTCTATGTGGCGAATCAGGCTTCGGATATCGTCTCCGTTATTGATATAGAAACAAATAGGGTCGTGGGTACCATCCCCGTTGGCGTGTTACCAGCTCAGATAGCCATCAGCCCCCCAAACGGGGGCCAGTCGGGCATGGTCCTGACGGAGTAAGAGCCTGAGCTCGAGGTGCCGTTCTTACGACGCCGGTTAGTGACACGATCCTGCGGCAAGGGCGGACCCGTCCGAGACCGCGAGCGTGAGGCCGGGGCGGGTCTCGCACGGTCGCTACCGCTCCGGTTCTGTTGCGACAGGGTTATTTTTAAGGAGGCAGCCATGAGCGGCCTATTAAAACAAACAAGTTTGATTATCCTTTTCAGCGCTGGCCTTTTGTTCCCATCTTGGTCTACCTTTATCATGGCCAATGGCCCTGAGGGGGGAGGGATAAGCTCTTTTGCAATTAATAACAGGAGTACAAACATACTCTATGTCGGCACCTCTGGAGGAGGTGTTCTGAAGAGCACAAATGGGGGAGATAATTGGCAGGTTAAAAGCAGCGGACTAGAGAGCTGGTTTGTTTCCTCGCTGGCTATGGACCCGGCTACTCCCGATATTTTATACGCCGGTATATCCACTCGCGTAGAGGGTGGAAAAGTCTTCAAAAGCACCGATGCCGGAGAGCGTTGGCAAGCTAAAAGTACCGGCTTACCAAGAGGCGGTGTAGGACCTCTGGCTATAGACCCCGAAAGCACCAACCTAATTTATGCCGGTACCACTCAAGGGGTCTACCGAACGGCCGATGGAGGAGAGCTTTGGGAAGCCGCCCATGAGGGAATGTTGCCTTTTACAATTGTTATATCACTGGCCATCGCTCCCGATGACTCCGGCGTTCTAGTCGCCGGTGCAGCATTCGGTAATAGTGGAGGGATATATAGAAGCACCGACCGAGGTAATCATTGGAGGTTAGTCACTCCTGCGCAGCCATACCTACCATCGGCCGATGCCGTGGTATTTGATCCGCGCAACTCGGATATCGTCTATGCCAGTTGGAGAGGAATTTGCAAAAGCACCGATGCCGGAGAGACCTGGAGAACCTCAATGGGTCCGAGTGGGAGCGCTTTGGCTATAGATCCGAATGATTCCAATACCCTTTATACAGGGGGTCTTTCTCTGGGTATTCGTAAGACAACCGATGGAGGAGAAAACTGGCAGCCGAGGAGTGAGGGCTTATCGACCCTCATGGATATTCGGGTTGTGGCTATCGATCCTCAGTATTCCAGCACACTGTATTTGGGCAGCTCGGTGGATGGGGTCTTTAGGAGTACCGATGCCGCCGAGAGTTGGACCGCCGGCAACCGCGGATTAGTAGCCGTTCTCATTGAATCTCTAGCTATTGATCCGAGCGATACCAATATACTGTACGCGGGGACCGCGCGAATGTACTTGTTGAAAACGACCGATCGAGCTCAAACTTGGAGTCAGAGGGCTGAGCCGGAAGGAATACGATTCAATCAGCTTTACTCTTTAGCCATTGACCCTCAAAACTCAAGCACTATCTATGCGGGCGCGGTAGCTACCGTCCTTAAGAGCACGGATGGTGGCGATAGTTGGGAAATGAGGCGCTTGGTTGGATCTGCTATCGAGACCATCGCCATTGATCCGATTACGCCGACAACAATATACGCGGGTAGTGACACTTCGGGGCGTGCCATGGTTAACAAAAGCACCGATGGGGGAGAAAGCTGGATGTGGCGAGGCACAGGGTTACCAAGGGGGGCTACGGTAATATCACTGGCTATCGACTACGAAGATGCAAATACGTTATACGCGGGAACAGGTTGGGGTTTATATAAGAGTATCGATGGGGCTGAAAGTTGGAGATTTATAGGCCCGGAACAAGGCATATGCTGTGTTGCCAGTTTAGCTATAGACCCCGTTGATTCTAACACAATGTATGCGGGCACGGACCGCGGTGGATTATTTAAGAGTACGAATCGTGGAGAGGATTGGAGCCGTATTGGAGAATTTGCCGACCTTACTATTAGGTCCATTATCATTGATCCGAATAGCACTAACCTAGTATACGCCGGAACGGATAGTCAGGGGGTATTCAAGAGCAGGGATTATGGTAAAAGTTGGATCAGAACGAATAATGGGTTGCTTAATCCCTTTGTTAAAACTATGCAAATTGATCCCAACGATTCAAACATAGTATATGCCGGCACCTATGGGAGTGGCGTCTTTGTTAGTTACGACGGAGGTGAGACCTGGGAATGAAGCCGAAGCTCTTTATTTCGTTTTTGATTTTTATTCTATTTGGTCTTGCTACTCCAAACAGGGGGGGAACGAGCGTATCGGTTGGTGATCCCTCTGGGCTTGGATGAATTCAGTGTAATTATCCCAAAGGACAATACTTTAACAGAAGAGAAAGTAGAGCTTGGAAAACTACTATTTTTTGATAAACGGCTCTCCCTCGATGGAACGGTTTCCTGTGCGACATGCCACAATACAAAACTGGCTTTTACGGATGGGCAACCTGTCTCAGTAGGTATAAAGCAACAAAAGAGTAAGCTCAGTGCTCCGACAATTATTAATCGAGTGTTTACTTCCGAGCAGTTTTGGGATGGTAGAGCCGGAACACTGGAAGAACAAGCCAAAGCACCTCTAGCTAATCCCGTCGAAATGGGCAGCCAATCTCACGATCAGGTAGTCAAACAGCTAAAAGACATTAAAGGTTATCGCCAATTATTTAAGGAGGCGTTCGGAACGGACGATTTCGATATCAGAAATGTGGCGAAAGCGATCGCTAGTTTCGAAAGGACCCTTATGTCCGGTAATTCCGCATTTGATAAATTCGAAGCGGGTGACGATGAGAAAGCCCTCTCTGAATCTGCTAAGCGGGGGCTGGCTATCTTTCGGAGCAAGGGGGAGTGCAGTGTTTGCCATGCTGGGTTTAATTTTAGTAGGGAAGCAGGATTTAGGTCGGTTTGCCATAACCAAGAGAGAGCGTGATAAGGGAGCTTTCAAAACGCCCACCTTGCGAGAGATTAGTAAGACCGCGCCCTACATGCACGATGGACGTTTCAAAACTAGGGATGGCAGGAAATCGCGTCGCCCCCTAAGTTTCCACAATGAGATAAATGTCCAATGCGCTCAACGTCTCTTTAGCCTGTTAGGCTCTGACAAGATGAAATTGTGCTGAAACGGGCAAAATATTTTTTGGAGGTAGCATTACACGCTTTATTCATGCGAGTATTTGACGCTTTTCAAGCGCCTTCAACTTTTTGAATTTTACCTAGTTGGTTCCGGCTCGTCCGGGTTAGGATAAGTTCGGGTACGGCACCGATCCACTGTTATGCCGCGCCCGAGCTTAACCCGGTTTTCCGTTCCATTGCAACTCACAGGCCAAGTCTGTCGGAAAAAACAATCAGAATGTGGTGTTAAAAAAGCAGCGAGTGCGTTGACGAGGCGCTTGAGCAGTCCGTGTCCACCCTTGCCCCGACGGTAGTCGGGGCGCTCTCAGGGGTGCTGTTGCTATTTTCATTCGTCGTGGTGCGCCCACGGGGCGCATGAGTGATTCTTCTTGAAATAACTCCGGCAAAACAGAACCGGGAGCGGTAGCGACCGGGTGTGCCGCGGTCTATTTGGCTCGGCCACCCGCCCGCTATGCAACCGTCAGCGATCAATATTTGCAGAAGACTCAAAAATTTTGTGTTACGTTTTTTGTTGATTTAGCCTGCCGGTCTCTATTATAATCGGACCGTACGAACTCATAAGGTGTTAGTTGATGTATTCAGAAAAACTGTAAAGGCGTTTTTTCAGGAGCTATTCCCAAATCTGAGCGATGCCTGTACCTTCATAAAACAACAATTCTTGATTGTAGAGCGTAGCTCGCACTCAAGAGCGTTTAGAAAGGAAATGACTATGCGCAGGAATACATTTCGCGGGACATTTCTGGTATTGGGAACCTTGGTGGTAGCATGTAGTACAATAATTTCCAAATTGGAGCCACTATACGCTGGTGCTAGTACTCGTCCGAGTGGGTACACTATATTAAAGAGGAGTCTTGTTGCATTTAAAAAAGATGGTAATGGGGTTCATCTGAGTTGGAGATTATTTCAGGAGGATCTCGATGCTCAGTTTAGAGGGTTTAAAGTTTTTCGTCAAAGTGCCGATATAACCTCAAATTGTCAAAATTTAAAGGGCTATGTAACGACAACAACGGCATGTGATGATCAACCCGGAGCTGGAACCTTCACTTATTACGTGCAGGCTTTTGATATCAACGGGATATTGATGGATACCTCTAACTCGGTTACGATCACAACCAGTTTGACAGAGCAAAATTATTTGGCACTGAACCTTGGTGGCCAAGTAATAAATAACCCATCGGTTACTCTAAATGGTAAGTATAAAACTGGCAACGGTAAACGGCCAAGTGTTACTGTGGGCGATTTGGAAGGCAATGGCGCTATGGGCTTCGTTGTCACGTTTGAGCCGCAGACCAGTGATCAAGGCGCAGGGCGGTATTATATTCAGGCCTTCAAAAGTAATGGCCAAGCACTTTGGACGGGACCAAGGGATATAGGACCTGCTGCTCCTGACATGGATCAACCAGGCGCACCGCTTGTGACGGGAATAGGCTGGCATAATCCTGTATTAATATGGGATATCCAAGGCGGTCCCGGTGGTACTCCCGACGGCTTTGCAGAAATTATCGTACGAACCAGCACGGATACTTCGTGGAATGATTATTTAAATGAGAATTTGACAGTTATAAATGGACAATCTGGATCTGTAATAAGCCAAGTGACATTTCCTCCGGGTGCAGCACCGGGAGGTTACGTTTCTGAGAGAGAAGGTAATCAGTTAGCTGTCGCCTATCTCGATGGTATGTCTAATCCTAGCACAGCTACGCCATATGTTTTCATCTCTCGTGGTATGCACATGGATACGCACACGTATATATATAAGTGGAACTCAACTGCAGGAAATTTGGCGTCGGTGAGTGATAGATATCTTTGCGGAACTCCAGGCACCGCGCACAACATAGCCATCGGGGATACCGATTTGGGCTGCACTGGCGGGGCCGGCTGCGATAACAACAACGACAAGATTATCTTTCGAGAGACTTGTCTCAGTGGCACCACACTAGCGAATTGCCCTAACTGGACGAATGTGCAAATAGTGTGCACGCCTCAGAGGAATGCGACGACGCGACAACTGAACGTAACCCAGTTGGGTTACTATTCCATGCATTCACATACTGCTATTTTAGCAGACATTGATCCAAATAGGGCAGGCCTCGAGCTGCTATTCTCGACCCATAGAGTCGGAGCCGAATCATCCAGTCCTTATGCCGCGCTTTACCTAACGGATGCACAAACAGGCGACACTACGCTTTGGTCTAAAAGCAGCGAATCCTATCCCGGAGTCAGCTGTCCTTTTAGCCCGTGTCCCTGCAATGATGGTAGCCTTGCTTGTAGTGCCCTGTACGCCTTCCCTGGCCAATTCCTTTCAAGCCCCAGTGGGCTGCAGATATCTGCTCAGGATGCGTATGGCAGTACAGATACTACTTATCTATGGAGTGCTACAGGGGGGCTGTCCTGCCCAAACCCGGGTACTATCGGTGTCGAACTGTCCAATCCTCTCAATTGGGATTCAAGTGGAATTTCGTATTGGTATACTACCAGACCGCCCGATAACGGTTCGCCGGGAGTATTTAAGCTGGCTAATTGTACAACCAATACACGTGTAGCCACTTTTGGAACCTGCAACAATCTTGACTGGTGCGTTCTCTGGACTGCCGATATATTTGGAGATGCGGCAGAGGAAGTCGTGGTGGCCCCCGGAGGTACTAACCCGAGTGTTCAGATTTTTACTAATACGACATCTCCCTCAGGTTTACCCAGACCGAGGAAGCGAACATCATTGCAGGATCGGAAATATCGCTTAGATCTGACGCGAACTGTAAGTGCCGATGGTTGGTCTATAAACGAGTCAGGGCAGACTATATCCGCCAAACAGTAATTTACTCCCTTAGCGGATTATGGACTACTTTATAAATTACCAAGTGTGTATTCTTATCCAGATAAATTGGCATCAACCACACTGGAGCATTTTTAGGGTCAGAAAGGGCCTCAAATTGGGGACGGTAATATTCTTCCATCTCGCTATATAACACGTAGGTAATGTGATTCGCTTTAACGATCTCAAAAAGCTCATCCAGATTCTTCGCATCAGGAAAGAAAGAATTCTGTAAGTTGGAAATAAAACCCAGATGGGGCTTTCTTGCCATTAATATGTCGCTGGGCTTGCCAATGCTTTCAAGAAATTTGGCAGCGGCTATTAACGCCCTGGGTTCCGCGGCGATAAAATCTTTAGTCGCTCTTACTGTATTAACCAGAAATATTAATAGCACTACAATAATAATCGCCAAAGAACCCAGGGAGCTGATAAGGATACCGCGGGATTTTTCTAACTTAGCCTGTAAAAATACGATCCCGTAACTTATCACCAATGAATATAGAGGGACCAAAATCAAAAAAAATCGATTATCCCATTGAAGCAAAGCCTGAAACAGGAAGAGAAAGGCAACAAAAATCAGCACGGATAGTTTTGTACGCGTGAAGTGCCTACGGAAATTCAAAAGCAAAACCAGTCCGCCAAATGTCAAAAATGGCGCTATTCCGATCGGAAATAGATAGATAATACTTTTCACAAAATCTACGGCTATGTTTATCAAATAAAGTTTCACAAATTGTGACGGATTATAAGCGACAACATCGAAAATCGAGTTGAATCGCTGGGCTGCCGCTCCCCATCCTTCCGCCGAGGGCCCCTCACCAAAATAGGTGGACGCGGTTATATTGTATCCACTATTCGCCAGGGGATTGCCAAAATGACGATAGTTGCTAATCAGCCAAGGCGACGCCGTGACCAGAAATACAGATAGAAACACAAGCAAAAGAGCAGTCCTTTCCTTTAGGGATTTTTGTGTATAATTGATTGCCAACAGACAAACACCAACGGCTATAGGGAAGTAAATAGCCGCCGTTCGGGTCATAAATGCAACGCCGCCCACGATACCAGAAAGAAGTATAGTTACGTAGGTAGTCGGCTCGCACAAGAGAAGATATAGCATAAGTATAAAAAGAAACATAAAGAACATATCCGTGGTTGCCGCTATGGAATACTCAACAAAAGTTGGATTCAATAACATGATGAGAAGGGCGAGAAGGGCTAATCTGGAATCAAAAATGTTTCGTAGAAACTTGAAAGCAAAAAATGCCAGCAATACCGATGACACAATGGAAAGCATCTTCCCCGCGTGAAATACGTCCTTATCGACAAAAGTTATGAGCCATAAAACAAAAGGATATCCAGGCCCGTGTTGTGTAGGTCCCTCAGGCTTTTCAAAGAGAGACTTCATAAAATGTGTATGCTGGCCGTAAAAGTCGGTTTCGGTCCCATAAGTTCCGATCTTGTGATAGGACGAAACAATTAAGATTACGATGAGGTAGATCGTACAGATTAGCAACGCTATGAGTTGCGGATGCGCCTTTAAGAAATCAATTCTTTTCGTATCAAACAGACCCCTATTTGTTGTTGCCATACCTTAGCCTCAAGTGATTAAAGCCGTTTATGTTCTTGGGCACACTTCACGTGTAATTTTTTCAAAAATGCTTGGCAATCCCTACACCTGTAGTCTATCTCACTCACGATTTTTATACGGGTCTATTCTTATCTTAAGCTCTTCGGTAGTCCAAGCCCTCTCAGAGTATATAGATAGGATATCGAATTTCCCCCAGCGGAGCGAGTCTATCAAACTAGGAGCTGAAAAGCAACAAAAACCTCTGACAGACATAAGAATCAGAATGAATAGACCCGGTCGCTACCGCTCCCGGTTCTGTATCGGCTGGGGGTCTTAAGGCGTGGTTGGTTGAACAGTTACGTAATTGGTTAGACGAGAAAGACCTGGGCTGCGGAGCCCAACTTACTTAGATGTCGGACTGGCAGCCCAGTTCTGCCTTGGCACTCGTTAAATATTATTGCGAGGCTTGCCGCGCACCGCGTCGCGAGAGAGCACGCTAGTGCCCCCGCGGGGCTCTCCGCGTGGGCTTCTGCGGCTTTGGCTGACGCGACGCCGGGCTTGACTTTTTTTCGGTGTACGGCTTTGGCCGCGGCTCAATTCTCTTCCCTTCCTTTTGGGTTCCTTTCTTTTCGCTCTCAACATTGGTATTGTCGGACTCTTTTGGTCGAGGCTCAGGCTGAAGACCGGCCAGGTACCTTTCCCGCAATTCCCGCATTACTCTTTCCTGCTGCAGCGGCGGCAGGCTATGGATTTGCCGCGCCTTTTCGCGCAGCGTAGATTTGCGGGCGTCCGAGAATGTCATAAATCGGCGATAGTTATCGTCGAAGTGTTTGCGCTCTCCCGGACTTAACCTCTCCAGGCGAAGATGATTCTCTTGAAGACGGCGACGTTGAGGCGGCGGAAGTTTTTGAAATTCTTTGAAATCCTTCTTCAGCCTCTCCTGCTGCGGCGTCGGCAGGCTCTGATATTGGCGAAGTCTCTTGCGCAAATTTTCTTGTTCGGTGACGGATAGCTGTTGCCACCGCTTTATCATTTCATCCGTTCGCATATTTCGAACCGGAGCCGTGATAGGCTTTGGCGGAGCCTCCAACGACGCCGCGGCCGGCTCGTCCTTCGACCCAGCCGTGACCGAAGGCGGCGCTTGATAATCTTCCATCGAAAGCGCGGCAGATGGCTGCCCAAGCAAAGACCCCATCCCAAGCAAAACACCCACGAAGACGTAGGCCGGAAAATTAATTGTAATTTGTCTTATCATCGCTTTTTGACCATTTTTTCGAATCTTTAGCCGCTTTATTCGGCGCGGCGGATTTCTGATTGGGGGGTAAAAACATATTTAATAAGGTGACCTTATCGTAGTCCTGCAACAATTCCAGGTTCTGCAGCAAATCGAGGTTGGCAATGACTTCCGCATCCTCACTGGAGGCAACCACATTCTTACGATTATCGCTGATAGTCTTCTTGGTCTTGACTTTGGCGGTTGCGGCAACTTTAGCACGACGCTCACGCGTGATTCTTATGTCGGAGGGGCGATCGTTCGCGTCTTGCGCTAATAAGAGAAGCGCGCTCAGCAGTGGGCAGCAGATTACTAGGCTGAAAAAGGCTCTGCGCATTTTAAACCCTTCTAGTTGGTTCCCTGTTGAGCCACCGGTAGCCGTAGCCATTGATTCTTGACCTCGTCAAAATGCTCCAGCAATTCCAGATTGGCGATTACATCAAAGTCCTTAATCTGATCTTCCTCTTCCTGTATGCGAAGAAATTCGGCGAACGTAGCCGGCGACTCTTCGGCAACGCTACTACCAGTGCCGCTTGGCACGGGCTGCTTCATCACCAGCAGAGATAGTCCAAAACACAAAGAGAGCATTATCGCCACGCGGGCCATCCGCCAGTTGATCGAGAAGGAAAGGCGTGAGCATAGCCAATCCATGATGCGCAGCTCCGGCTTGTTCGCCGCGCCGTCGACGGCCGCCCAAAACCGCGCGTCGAACTTAGGACTAGGCTCAACTTCTTCCCATATACCGCAAAAGGTTTCCAATCGCTCCAGTTCAGCCAGGTACTGCGTACAGGCCACACAGACGGCCATGTGTAGACGAAGCGCTTCGGATTCGCCCATCGCCAATTCACCCGCCATATGGGCTGTCAGATTCTCTCTATTAACTTCGCAAGACATATTGCAACCTTTTCCTCAAACTCCAACTTGTGCGGGCCGCGGCGAATTCCTAACATTGGCCGCCTTCGTTCAACCGCAAGGACCTATCCCTCATCGGTTCAGGCTGGTTGGCTTCAATTTGGCGATCAGTGTTTCCTTGGCCCTATGTATTAGGGATTTAACCGCCGGTTCGGAGGAATTCAGAACGACCGCCACCTCCTGATATGATAGCGTTTGATATTTTGTCAGGATGAAAGCCAGACGTTGATTCTCCGGCAAACCATCTACGGCCGCTTTCAGAGCCTTTCGCATCTCCTTGAGCTCCAACTGCTTTAACGGGTGATTTTGTTCAGTGTCGGCGATCTCCAACCGTCGCGCACTTTCACCGGATTCGGACCGGTGTACGGGTGCGTCGATGGATTGCAACGTCTGCCGATAACGCGGTTTCCTGAGCTCGCTAATGCACGCATTCGTCGCAATCTTATATAGCCAAGTTTTAAATTTGGCTTCTGCGCGATACGTATTCTTGCCGCTATATACTTTAAGAAAAATTTCCTGAGCCAGATCCTCAGCCGCCCCCAAGTCGCCAACGAATTTGAAGGCATAGTTTATAATGGTTCGAGTATACTTATTAAAAAGTATGTCGAAGGCTTGCTGATCGCCTTGGGTAAAGCGGAGCATGAGGTTAGTATCTGGGTCCGGGTCTGGCTCTGTACCCTCACTCTCGCCGGGACCTTTTAACAAAAACGTCAGCCACCAGCCATGCAGAACTTGTCCAGTCATAGGAGCGCGATCCTTTGTAAGTGCCGTGCACGCTCCTAGATGTTAGCATAAATTACAGTTCGCTTCCCCCTAAAAATGCCCATAAGTGAGGAGCAAGGCTCCGATTTGCTCCTCACTGATGGGGTCACGTATAAAAGGTGGGGGTTCGACTGGTCATCCCACCTCGACCCATCAACCGTAGAACTGACCTATCACGCGGCAGGCCATAGCCTGTGGGTCGCTAGTCCAGTGTATTGGCGACTCTCCATTCCCCCGCAGGGGTGGTCGTAACAATCGCCGTGTTCAGATCTTAAAAACGCACCGGCCATGAGAAAGTTGCGGTAGTCGATTGAAAGAAGACTTCTGCTTAACTATTCATCAATGCGAATATCCCAGAGTGCCGCTCAACGCGCGCGTTGGGAGCACTCTCGCGGGAATCTATGCACCGCGGAAGAATTCCATGGCCTAAAGTAAAATATCTTAAAGTGAAACGTGTTACCCGCCGATAAATGTTCTATGTTGTGGAATCGCCTGCTTCATTGGTGCAATCGCTTTGTCCAGCAGCCCTGGCAATGGTGGGGAGGCTGTACAGATCCCGATCTATCGCGCTACATTATGGATTATGCCTTTGGCTGGCTCGATAATCCGAGGGCCGTGCCCGAGTTGGCGGCTAAGGCTCACGAGTTAAAGGCGGCGCTCGACGCTCATATTACAGGCTGCCGGCAGTGCCAGGAGAACTTGGCCTCTTGGCGGACCACCTTGGACGACATACGCCGGTTGCCGCGCAATGACAAAACCGCGCAGCCAGCGCAGCGAGCTTGACTTCGCCTAGGAAACCCGATAAACTGGTGACGCCAATTAGAGATGATCTCTGTACCCTGGCTGGATCCTCTCGACTAAAGCCTTTTGACTAATACAAAGTTAGTCCCCAAAGCTGATAATTGCGGGCTACCACTCAATTGGCTACTCGTCTGTAATCGACCTTACAATGGAGGAAATGTATGAAGAGAATCATTATTGCGCTGTTCCTAGTTCTTGCCATCGGGTGCGCGACCGGACTGCTGGCACAGGGCGAGTGCCCGCCGGATACCGAATGCATTCGCGGCCAAGACGAAGCCGGCGCTTACTACTTTATCGCCGTTCCGGCAAACTACAACAACCGATTGGTCCTGTGGAATCACGGCTATGATCTGGCGCCGCCGCAGCCCTTGCTCCGTTTGATGGATCTGGGCTACGGCAGTCTCTTGCTCAATGAAGGGTTCGCCGTGGCCGCTTCCAGTTATCGCAGCGGCGGCTGGGTAGTGGCCGACGGCGCGGCCGACACGGAGAATTTGAGAAAGCTCTTCGTGGAGACCTACGGCCAGCCGGATTACACGTACGTCGTCGGAGCCTCCGAAGGCGGGATCATCACGGCGGCCATTGCTGAATTGTACGGCACGGATGCCAACGGCAACTTACAATATAACGGCGCCCTGCCCATGTGCGGCCCGTTGGCCGGCGGTCGTCGAAATTTCTACGGCGCGTTCGACCTACGCGTCGTGTACCAGTACTATTGCAGAAATTTACCGCGCCCGACGGAGCCGCAGTATGAGCTTTATCTGGGCTTGCGCCCCGGGGATACGTTGACGCAGCCTGAGTTATATGCTCGCATCAACGAATGTACCGGCATCGACCTGCCACCGGGTGACCGATCAACCACCCAGCGAGCAAACCTTGCCAACATTCTAAACGTGGCCAAGATTCCGGAAGGCTTTCTTAAGACGGATTTGAGTTATGCGACATTTGCTATGGCAGAACTCGTTCAGGGGCGAACCCGTGGAGGCAGCCCTGTTACCAATCTTGGGGTCATGTATAGTGGCTCCACGGACGATGCGGCCCTCAATCGCGACGTCTATCGGCACGGGTCCGATCCCGACGCCGTTGAATACATTCGAGGCTCTTACGATACGACGGGCGTAGTTCCCATGCCGACGCTGACCATACATACTATCGGCGATGGCCTTGTCATAGTGGAAAACGAACGGGCTTATCGAGAGTTATTCAAAGGTGACGATTTGTTTCAAACGTACACTTTGGCGCCCGGTCATTGCCAGTTTACTTTTTCCGAATTTGAGGCGGTCTTTCATGCTCTGCAGGAATGGGTAGTGGACGGCACTCGGCCCTCTCATGATCGCGTGCTTGCTCTGTGCAACCAATATCGCGCGATCTTCGGCGACAGTTGTAATTTCAATCCGACCTATCAGCCGAACCCCCTGGAGACGCGCATACTCCCGCGCGATCCCTAACCGGCCTAGGGCCACTCTCCAATCATAACTTGAGGGAGCAAAGACAGGGACACGTTCCTGACTCTGCCCCCTTTTTTTATTTCCGGCCGCTTAACAGGATTCTAGTAGGTGCTGAAGACGATGGGGTCGTAGAGTGAAGTGTAGGTATTGGCCCTAATTTTTATCCCGTGAATGCGGATCAATCGTCCCGACAGCGTCGGGACGGAATAGATTTCCGCAGTCCGCTTCGCGACCCTGAAGTTTGGGCATTGGGAAGGGAGTGGCGCGCCGCTTACAACCCAAAGCTCCGTAAGGTGGAAGCGCCTTCCAGCCGCTTACTGGAGATTGGACATGTGGTAGGGTGTGGCGTGCCGCTTATAACCAACGACTCCGTAAGGAGCACGCTGTAATAGCCAGGGGCGAAGCAATTACCTGACGACCTTTCACTTCACATGGATAAGAGCGACTATGTCGGCCTTTTCCGGCGGATAGCACACATTGGCATCGCAAGGTTGCCATTTCAGTTGGCCTTTTATCGAATATCTTCCCGGCTTGGTTTCTTTCTTTACTTGTAGAGGGAGAACGATCGCAACATAGCCTTCATAAACCGTAAGCCCTTCGGGCGCGTAAGAATAAGTATGCTTTTTTCCTGACGGGTAGCGAGGCAGCTCAAGAACCAGGCCCGGCACTTCGCCGACCTTCAACTCCGTGGCAATGGCGAACTCGTCTTCCGGTTTATAGGAATTAATATGCATGCCGGACGAAAGGTTCAAAGTGACCTTAAGCTCAGCTTTCTCCCCGGGTCGTACGGTAGCCGGGACTATTTGCACACCGGGCTTGAGCGGACTTTTCTTCTGCGCCAATAACCAACCGCTTACCAAACTGCTGACGATAAGGCTAGCCACAAGATAACGTTGCCAAGGCTTTTTTTTCATCATCGCTGGAGTGTCTCCATTGAGAAGTTACCGGCCGCAGACATTTCTGTTCGAAGTCATCCCGCGAGAAGCTCAGTCTGACCTCAGAAGAAATCTGATGGCTATGGTCTGACTCACACTTACAGTTTAAGCGGTGGTTACCGTTGTCCGAGGACAAGAGTTTCTTCTCCGGCCGGAATCTCATGCTTGCATTCCGGGTTGTCGCAGATATGAGTCATCCCTTTTTTCTTAGTGAACCGTTCAAGCATGTACGGCCGCCCGCATTGGGGGCAGGGTGTGGGCACCGGTTTTTTCCAGAGGACAAAATTGCATTCCGGGTAATTACTGCAACTAAAGAAAACTTTTCCGCGACGAGATTTGCGCTCGGCAATATCGCCGTCTCCGTTGGGGCAACGGACACCGGTCAGCTTGAGTTTGATGAACTTGCACTCCGGATACTTGCGGCAGGCCGTATATTCGCCGAAGCGGCCCTGTTTCAATACCAAATGCTCTTGGCAGAGCGGACATTTCTCTTCAAGCGGAACATCGGCCTTGATTTGCGCTTTCTCCCCCTTGCCGACAATCTTAACGGTAGTTTTACAATCCGGATAGCCCGAACAAGCCAGGAATTCTCCATAACGCCCGCGCTTGAGCACCATGGGACGGCCGCACTTGCTACAGCTCAGTTCTTCGATGCCTTCAGGCAAAGCGGCCGGCGTGGAGGCCCCGTTCTCTTTGTTGGCCAGCTCGCGCGTACTCTTGCACTCCGGGTAGCCCGAGCAAGCCAAGAATCTGCCAAAACGTCCCCATTTGATGACCATCTTCTTGCTGCACTTGTCGCAGACTTCGTCGGTCTCAATTTCTTCGCGTTTAATGGCCGGCATCTTTTCTTCGGCCAGATCGAGGTCTTTGGAGAAACGGGTCCAGAAGCGCTTCATCGTTTCTGTCCAGCGCTCCTTGCCTTCCTCAATTTCATCGAGCTGCTCCTCCATGCGCGCCGTGTAGTCGTAATCGAAGATATCGCCGAAGCTGCCGAGCAAGAGATCCGTTACCACTTCGCCGGTTTCCGTCGGATGAAATCGTCCTTCGTTCTTAACCACGTATTCGCGATTCTGTATGACGCTGAGAATGGTGGCGTACGTGCTCGGTCGCCCAATGCCCTTTTCTTCCAGCGCCTTGACCAGCATGGCCTCCGAGTAGCGCGGCGGCGGCTCAGTGAACTTCTGCTGCGGGGTAAGCTGGTTTAACGACAACTTCTCGCCAACCGATACTTCCGGCAGCATGTCGGCACTGTCTTCTTCGGCCTCCGTTTCATCCCTCGTGACTTGGTAGATCTTTAAGAATCCGTCGAACGTCTGCACCGAACCAACGGTCCGAAAGACACAGGGCTCGGCTTTAATGTCGATCGTGGTCTCATCGAACAGGGCCGGATTCATCTGAGAAGCGACAAACCGGCGCCAAATCAAGGTATAGAGCCGCAATTCATCTCTTGAAAGGAAGGGCGCCAGCGCTTCCGGCGTGCGTTCTACCGAGGTTGGACGGATAGCTTCGTGGGCATCTTGAGCGCTTTTTCGCCCGCGATAGGCAATCGGATTGGCGGGAAGATAGGGCTTGCCATACAGGTGTTCGATATAGGCGCGCACGTCGCTGAGGGCTTGATCGGAAACCCTGGGAGAATCGGTACGCATGTAGGTGATCAACCCAACGCCGCCTTCGGCGCCAATCTCTACACCTTCGTAGAGCTTCTGAGCCAGCGACATAGCACGGGCCACCGGCAGCCGCAACTTGCGGGCCGCTTCCTGCTGCATAGAACTGGTAATGAAGGGCGCGGCCGGCGCCACTTTCTTCTGTTTCTTCCCAACATTTTCAACGAGGTATTCGGCGGATTGCAAGCGCTCGACCAACGCCATCGCCTCTGTCTCGTTGGTGATTTTGAATTTCTCGTCGTTCAGCTTGATGGCCTTCGCAATAAAGGCCGGAGGAAGTTGCGCCGATAGGTTGGCCGTCAAATTCCAATACTCTTCTCGAAGAAATTCGCGAATCTCTCGCTCGCGCTCGACGATGATCCGCAAGGCCACGGTTTGCACGCGGCCGGCAGACAATCCGCGGCGAACTTTGTCCCACAAGAGCGGGCTGATTTTGTAACCCACTAATCGGTCGAGCACGCGCCGGGCTTGTTGGGCATCAACTTTGTGAGCGTCCACCGCGCAAGGATGTTGAAATGCCGCCTTAATCGCGTTTTCAGTGATTTCATTGAATAATACTCGAAAGACCTCGCGTTGATCCCCGCCCAGTTCTTCGGCCAGATGCTGGCAGATGGCCTCTCCCTCGCGATCCGGGTCCGCCGCTAAATATATCGATTGCACTTTAGCCGCCGCCTCTTTGAGTTCCTTCAAGACTTTTTCCTTGCCGGGGATGACTTTGTACGTGGCTTCGAAGTTGGTTAACTTCACTCCCAAAGTTTTCTTGGGCAAATCCTTTACATGCCCAAGCGAGGCTTTAACGGTATAGTTCTTTCCCAAATACTTGCCGATCGTCTTGGCTTTCGCGGGGGATTCCACAATCACTAATGATCTTGGCATAACTTACTTCCTCACAAAGTTCTTACCGGGCAACTGCTTCACCAGCCCCTTCATCTCTAAGGTTAACAGTCGCTCATTCAAAATGGGGGGAGACAGCCGCGTCCCGGTAGCCAATTGATCAATGTGCGTCGGCTGCTCGATGGTTAAATGACTGAACACCAGATTTTCCTCTTCGGTCATTAATGGCAATTCCTTGGCTAAGGACGCCACCGGTCGAATCGAACCAAATATTTGTTCCCTAAGCGGCGGAATCAATTCTTCCACAATATCACGCCAATCCTGCACCAGCTTGGCCCCCTGCTTGAGTAAACAGTTAGGGCCAAAACTTTTGGGTCCCGTGATCGGTCCCGGTACGGCAAACACCTCTCGATTCTGTTCGAGGGCTAGACGAGCGGTTATCAAGGAGCCACTGCGCTCGGCCGCCTCGACGATTACGGAACCATGCGCCAACCCGCTAATAATCCGATTCCGTATTGGGAAATTTTGCGGCGCCGGATAGGTCGCAAAAGGAAATTCCGAGACAATCGCGCCGCTTTCTGCAATTTTGCCGGCCATGCGTTTGTTCTCTTTCGGATAAATTATGTCGACGCCGCTGCCCAACACCGCGGCCGTTAGCCCCGCCACGGACAACGCCCCGCGATGCGCGGCCGTGTCAATGCCGCGGGCTAACCCACTAACGATCGTAATCCCTGCCAGCGCAAGATCAGCCGATAGCTTCTCGGCGACATGAATCCCGTAGGGCGTTGGGGTACGGGTTCCAACAATGGCTATCGACGGCCGGTCGCGGAAAACCTGCAAGCTTCCTTTTATATACAGCACTGGAGGGGCATCATATATTTCCTTCAGCAGAGAGGGATACGCCTCATCGGCCAAAGACAGCACATGGACGCCCTCATCGCCGGCCCGCCGCAATTCCGCTTCCGCCTTCTTGAGCGTCTCGAGACTCTGCATCTGTCGCAGGGACTCGGTCGTAACACCCAACTCGACCAACTCGTGCCGGTCCGCCATGAGGGCCGAGTCCGGCACCCCGAAGCGTTCCAGCAGTTTCTTGAATGTACGGACTCCCAGCCCCGGTGTCAAGGTCAAAATTACCCAGGGCAGTAATTGATCGTGATTATTTCGCACTCGAACCTCCAATAGTACGAGCTGCGGACTACCCTCTCCAGAGCACCGGTATATTATAACCAAAAATGCGGGAAGTCGAAAACCCCGGCATTCGAAGTAGCTTCCCGGCCGGCTAAAGAATGTCGTAACTTTTCACAGGGGTCGGGTATCGGGTGGTACCGATGGCGATTAGCCCCTTACCGAACAACTAAGACCAACATGTTGGTCTTAGTTAAAACAGTTGTAACTGTTCAAGGGAATCCGCTGATGAGCCTTTCGACAAAAGGTGACCCTACGGCATCCGGTCCCCGAAGGGGACACTGTTAATA
>JACOSC010000090.1 GCA_016179055.1 Acidobacteriota bacterium | reverse complement strand
TGCGGTAATTCCGCACGTTCGGGTCTGTGAGGGGGGAGGTCCGACTCGCTAGGGAGAACCTAAACGGGCACGAAACTGGAAACGGGGGATACAGCCAAGGGGATACCTACAGGCGGGATCGGTCCTCCTCTACTCGGCGCCAACGGCAGTAACGCATCCATGAAATCGGGGTACGTCTCGCCCCAAACCCACGTGTGCATGCCGCCCATCGAAGTACCCATCACCAACCGCAAATGGTTAACGCCCAGGCCCTCGGTGAGGACGCGGTACTGCGCCGTCACCATGTCCGCATAATTGTAGTGCGGGAAGCGAGCGCGCAAGCCGTCGCTCGGTTTGCTGGATTGTCCGTGACCGATATTATCCGGTATGATGATAAAGTAGCGGGTCGCATCGAGCGGCTGTCCGGCGCCCAACAGCGCGCCGGCAAAAGTGTCCGAAAGGAACTGCCGGCTCGATCCGCCGGTGCCGTGCAGAATCAGCACGGCATTACGTACAATTCCGGTCTTATTTTTGCTCGGCGATCCGAACGTGACATAGTGCAGTTTTAATTCCGGCAGGACTTCTCCGCCGCTGAAGCGGAAATTGCTAATTGTAAAATCGCCCGATTTGGGCTCCGGGTAATTCGCCGCCAGTCCCGCCCATTGGGTTAGAATGGTCAGCATCAAAAAGAATACGCTGCGCCTAATGGTCATGAAACTCTCCCCCTAACCCGGACAAGCCGGAACCCGACAGACAGCAGGAATACATGCCCGAATGGCACTTCTTGAAAATATTTTGACCGTTTCAGAATCCCGTTGGGATTGTTTTCGCGCTCCGCCGCGAATCGCTACGGAGCCAGCATGAATAAAGCGCGGCAAGGTGGGACAGGCATCTTGCCTGTCCATACAGAAGAGACGCCTATGCCACTTTTCCAAAAACATTTTCTTGAAGCGGCGCGGCGCGTCATGGCGCTTTATCCCTTGGGCGGCATTTCCATATACCTGGGCGCGACTTGCGCCAGGTTGGGAGTCACATCGGCCTCAATCTGGCCGACGGCCCAGGAGATGCCACCGAGCAATATGGCCTGAAAGATCGGATTGGTCCAAACGTCTTCACGATGACCCATGGAGGTATAAAACACTCGCCCTTTGCCGTGGCGGCGAACCCATGTAGCGGGGTAAGGGGGCCGCTCGTATTCCTTACCCTTCATCCCACGGGTCTCCTGTACAAGCAGCACGTGCAGATCGTTGGCGTAATGCTTAAGGGAGTACCACTCCTCCATCATTTCAAAGCCATCGTTAAAGCCGCCGCAGCCGGGGAATTTCACGTCCGTCGCGATCATCTTCGCTTTCTGCTGGGCGCCATGCTTGATGAATTCACCTCCGATCATGGCAATGTAGGGGTCTTTCTGGTCGCCATAATCCTGATAGGGATCCCCGGGAGTCTTGAAGGTATCCGTGGAGGCATGAAAGCCGATAAATCCTTTGCCGTTCTTGATGGCCGCAAGCAAAGCGGCTTTTCCCTCAGGGGTCATGGGCGGCTGGCGGTCAAGGCCGGCTTGTGTGAGATCGCCGGTGGTAAAGAACGCCAGCGCGTCAAAATCGGCCAGATATGCAGCGGTAAGCAGACTGCCGTTTTTGGTGACCGCTACATTAAAACCGTGCTGCTTACCGAGATCGGTCAGGATCTGCTCAGCGTGGCTCAACTGGTTGCCGCGGCGTCTTATCACACTATGCTCGAAGCTCGATGACTTGGTGAAGAACAAAATGCGGCGCTTCGGCGCGTCCGCTTTAGCCACCCAGCTTGCAGGAAATCCGCATAGCCTCGCTCCCAGCGCGACGGCGCCGGTCTTGATCATCATCTCGCGTCGATTCATTCGTCCACTCCCTTTTCCATCGGGCATAGCCCTGTTGCCGTCAGGCGTTCTTTTTTTTGCGGGGCAGACGCCACCGGGCGAATCCTATCAACTTTGGGGCTGCATGTCAATTGCGATGTTCTTGCGTGTTGCCAACTTGTACGGGTCAGTGATTCAGGCACTGAAAACAGGACAGCCGACTTTTGTTGTTTAAACACTCAGGGGTTTGCTTTATAATAAGTGGCCGGCGCGCAACGTGCGTGCCGCGGTGATGAAGGGGATGTTGCGGAGCGTTCGTGCGAATAGGCCTGGGTTGGTCAACTCCGAGCTGCGCAAATGGCGTGGTTTTTTTGGCGCGCGGCCTGCGAATAATTCACTAACCTGCGAAGCCATCCTGCGCGTCGATCATTTGGCTTGGATGGGATGATTCCCGATGGATATAAATGTCACAGGGTTTCGTATAGGGCACGCTTCCGACTTCAAGGGTCTTACCGGGTGTACGGTGGTACTTTGCGAAGATGGGGCCGTGGCGGCGATGGACCTGCGCGGCACCGCCAGCGGCAGCCGTCAACTTGATTCGCTTTATCCTATCCATCTGGCCGAAAAAGCGCAGGCCGTCTTGTTGGCCGGCGGCAGCGGTTTTGGATTGCAAGCCGCCGATGGAGTTGTGCGTTACCTTGAAGAGCGACAAAAGGGTTTTGCTGTCGGCGTGGGCGTAGTGCCACTCGTGCCGACGGCCGTCGTATTTGACCTTCTTCTGGGAGATGCGAAGGCGAGACCGACCCCGGAAATGGGTTATCAAGCCTGTGTGGAAGCGCGTACGCAGGCTCTCGCAGAGGGCAGCGTTGGCGTCGGGACAGGGACCAAGGTCGGTAATATTGGCGGAGTTATGCGGGCGATGAAGGGAGGCTTCGGTTTGGCGCGCCTATCGGGTCGCGACGGCCTGGAAATATTTGCCGCGGTTGTGGTCAACTCATTTGGAGACGTTCGCGATTATCGCACAGGCGAGATTTTGGCGGGGGTACGCGGCGATGCGCATAGTATGACCTTGGCAGATTCCAACTCCCTTCTGCTTAACGAGGTCATCCCGACGCCACCTCTCTTTCAAAACACCACACTCGCGGTGGTCGGAACCAATGCTCGACTTTCCAAAGTCGAAGCCACCAAAGTTGCGCAGATGGCTATGAACGGAGTCATAAAATCTATTTCACCGGCGCTCACCACTTACGATGGCGATATTCTCTTTGTACTCGCTACGGGAGAGCTGTGCGTCGACTTGAACCGCATCGGCTACCTCGGTGAACTAGCCGTGGCGGAGGCCGTCCAGCGCGCCGTAAAATTGGCCGATGGATTCGGAGTGCTTCCTGCCTATAGGGACTTAAAAAGGAATTAATATGAAAATAGTGGGACCACGTCTAACCGTCGATATCATTATTACGATTAACGATCCTCTGCGCGTTGTATTGATTCAGCGCAAGAATCCTCCGTATGGCTGGGCCATACCTGGCGGCTTTGTGGATTACGGTGAAACGGTCGAGCACGCCGCCGTACGCGAAGGCAAGGAGGAAACCGGTCTGGACGTCGAACTCTTGCGACAATTCCATGTTTATTCCGATCCCAGTCGGGATGAGCGTTTCCACTCGGTCAGTATTGTTTTTGTCGGCAGTGCCGTAGGTACGCCGCTGGCCGGAGATGATGCCGCCGAAGCCAAAGTTTTTACCAAGGAAACTCTACCCGGCAAAATTGTTTTCGATCACCGACAGATTCTGGAAGATTATTTTTTCGGCCGATATTGAAGTTTCTACACTCCAACCCGCGCCTTATTTACGAAAACGTCCGAAATCTGGTTTGCGCTTTTCAAGAAAAGCGCGCATGCCTTCGTGATATTCTTCGGTGCCGTAAATGAAACTCATGAGCTCGACGCCGTGCTGATAGGAAGCATACAACTGATCCGATTCAAAATTAAAGGAGAGTTTGGCCACGCGTAACGCCTGGGGACTGAGGCTCAGCATGGTTTCGCACCAGGCCTGGACTTCGTCGTCCAACTGATCCGCCGGCACGACCTTGTTGATGAGTCCCATATCAAACGCTTCGGCTGCGGTATATTGGCGACAAAGAAACAATATCTCGCGCGCCCGTCGTTCCCCTACAATGCGCGGCAGCAGTTGTGTGCCGCTGACCAAAGGCACACCGCCCACTTTAGGGCCCGCTTGGCCAAAGCGCGCGTCGTCCGCCGCCAACACCAGGTCGGAGACGAGGCATATTTCATGGCCTCCGCCGATGCAAAAGCCGCGCACCGCGGCCAGCACCGGCTTGGGTGTTTGGTGAATGGCCAGGATCATCGCGAGAAATTCATGGATGAAACGACGGCCGGATTCCGGCGTTAAATCGTTCATCTCTTCAATATCTCCGCCTGCGCAAAAGGCCTTTTCACCAGCTCCGCGAAAAACCACCACCCCGGCATTCGCGTCGAAAGCGGCATGCTGTACCGCGGCCGTTATCTCTTTCACCGTTTGGTGTCGTAGTGCATTGCGCTTTTCCGGCCGATTGATCGTAATCGTAGCTATGTTGTCCGCCGTGGAATAAAGTATGTCGCTAAAAGCCATACACGTGCTCTCCTATTGTTTCGCCTCAATACCTCGGGGAAAGTGACTTGCCAAGACCAAATGAGCATCAGGCCCGCCGGGGCCTGATGACTTGGAGTTTAGATGTTATATACTTCCGGAAGTGAAAAACGACCTGTCCCAGCGGAAGCGTGAGTCAGCTTCGAGAAGGCGTGACACATTCCTGACCGTGCCGTATCAAGTAACCGATGCCTCTCGTGCCGTCGGTCTTAAAAAATACATTTTCATTTCCTATGAAAGCATACCCACAAGCCGCCCGGCCGTCAAACTGCCCTGACTCTACAAGACGCCTAATATCCGATACCGTCCCTGTGCCGACCTACATAAAAGTTACCGTCATTCTTTGGCGTAAGAGCGGTAGCCGTGGGAACGTCGGTTAAGAAAAAATGTAACTACTCAGGCAATGCGTCTCAGCCCCGTAGGGGCGGCCTGTTTGTAGTAGCGATTCCTATGGTAGGTTCTAAAGCTCCGTAGGAGCGACCTGTCCGGACGCGTGCGTCGACGAAATCAACCTTACACAGGCCGCCCCTACGGGGCTTGTTCGAACTCACGCATGGATTCTTGCTATAAACAGGCCGCTCCTACGGAGCTAAAGGCACTGGCTGAGTAGTTAAGAAAAAATTGCGTGGGCGTGGCGTGGGCGTGAAGTGCAGATCCCTTGGGAAATCTTACCAATTGTATTTTTATTAAGCCGTACGATTTTCGTCAATGTCAGTGTGAGGATTACCAGAGGCGTGTGATATTAGTCACAGGACTCTGTGACTTCCTTCATTGAATGATTATCACCGATAAATTAGGATAGGCCAAGTGGAGTTAATGGTTCTTTTGTAAGTTAATTTAATGGACGATTGCATCGTCTGTGAGGTTTGAAAAAATGTATCTTTCCAAACGAGTCGATTATGCCATACGCGGCATTTGCTATCTGGCTACGGCCCGAAGCTCGGTATTCGTCAAAGAAATATCCGAGGCGGAAAGAATCCCGCAAAGCTCCTTGGCGAAGATCTTCCAATCGCTGGCTCGTCATGGGTTAGTCAGTTCGATGCGGGGACGCACAGGAGGATTTTTGCTGGGCATGCGCCCTGAGCAAATCACTCTGATTAAGATTGTCGAAGCCATCGATGGGCCGATGCTGCCGCAGAATTGTCCTTTTGTCGATGATGCCTGTGGGAGAAAGAATGATTGCTTCGTGTACAAGACCTGGAAAGACGCGGCCTTACAAATGTTTCGGGCCATGGAATCGGTAACGTTGCAGGATCTCTTGAAGATGGAGGAAGCTCGGCATGCTAATTAGGAGCGATCCGGCATTGATGGAAGAGATCGTGTTTTGGGAAATCAAGCGCCGAGAAGAACAGGGTGATTTGCAGATCTTCCGGACCTATCACCAATTGGCGGACGCCATTTATGAAGAACCTTCCACCATACGGCGCGAGGTCGAGTTTGCTAAGTTGCACGAAAAATTCTTCCGCGTGATGGGATTTGAAACGCTCATTGCCCAGGTTCTGTCGGAGTTTGCACCCTTGGCTGGGAAAGTCGCGGAAGTGTTTGTGGCACGCGCCATTCGCCCGCAAGATGAAGGCGCCGATTTGAGTCACTTCGGCAACCGTATCGGAATCAAGATTCGGGCTGAGCGATTTCGCGACGCCGAGTCGCTGAAAACTTTCATGAGACACGAATTTTACCATGTTGCCGACATGCTGGATCCAACCTTTGGTTATGAACCTAACGACGTCCAACAAGTATCATCGCCGGCGGAGGAAAGCCTCCTGCGGGATCGCTATAAAGTTCTCTGGAACATTCTTATAGAAAGTCGATTGCGCAAGGCAGGCAAGCCCACAATGGCAGGAAGAGAGGAAAGGTTCGCTGAATTTGAAGCCTTGTATCAAAAGCTTCCGTTGACTCCGCGTGTGGCAGTATTTGATGTTCTTTGGAGTGCAGAGCAACTGACCCACCGTGATCTCATAGAAATGGCGTCCAACACGGAATACCTGTTGGAAAGAACTGGAACCCGCCTGGATCAAGGGGGTGAACGGCCGAGCGAAGCGGCGCCGTTACCTGGTTCGAAGTGTCCGCTCTGCCGATTTCCCAGCTACACTTGGGGAAGAGTTAGCGACGAAATCACGGCGCGTCGTATCCAAGAGGACTTTCATGATTGGAGTCCTTCCTACGGTGTGTGTGTAAGATGTATTGAGGCCTACGAAAGTCAAGAACAGTTTATTGGGAGGTGAAGGCTATTATGCTGTTTACTCGACGAGATTTTTTAAAAGTAACGACAGTAGGGACCGCCGGCGCCCTTTCCGGCCTCGTGCCAGAGGGTATGGCCTTGCAAACGTTGCAACCGGTGGTCGAGGTGGGGAACCCCCTAGAAGCGTACCCCTCCCGCGACTGGGAGAAGGTCTACCGCGATCAGTATCGCTACGATAAGACATTTACTTATATCTGTTCTCCGAATGATACTCACGCTTGCCGTATGCGCGCGTTTGTCCGTAACAACGTCGTTATTCGCACGGAGCAAGCTTATGACGTTCACAAATATTCGGATTTATTCGGCAATAAGGCGACACCGCATTGGAACCCGCGCGGCTGCCCAAAGGGGTTCACTTTACACCGAAGAACTTACGGTCCCTATCGTCTCAAGTATCCGCTTATACGCAAGGGCTGGAAGCAATGGGCGGATGATGGCTTTCCCGAATTGACTAAGGCCAATAAAACCAAGTATAAGTTCGATGCTCGTGGCTCAGACGAGCTGCTCAAAGCCTCTTGGGATGAAGTCTACACGTATATGGCCAAAGGCATGATCCATATCGCCAAGAATTATAGCGGCAAAGAGGGCGCGCAGAAGCTGGCCCAACAAGGTTATCCGCCCGAGATGATTGAAGCCATGCACGACGCCGGCACGCGCACAATTAAGTGCCGCGGCGGCATGGGCTTGTTGGGGGTCATTGGGAAATACGGCATGTATCGCTTCTCAAACATGCTGGCTATTCTTGATACACATGTGCGCGGCGTTGACGCCGGGCACGCGTTGGGCGGACGGATTTGGTCCAATTACACTTGGCACGGGGATCAGGCCCCCGGTCATCCCTTTGTCCATGGCCTGCAGGCTTCTGATGAAGACTTTAATGACTTGCGCTTCTCTAAATTGCACATACAAGTCGGCAAGAACCTGGTGGAAAATAAAATGCCCGAATCCCATTTCTTCGCCGAGCTGATGGAACGAGGTGCACGCATCGTCACCATCACGCCGGAGTACAGTCCGCCCGCAACGAAGTCCGATTACTGGATTCCGATTCGACCGGCCACGGACACGGCCCTCTTTTTGGGCATTACTAAAATCATGATTGATGAGAAACGCTATGACGCGGACTTCGTAAAACAGTTTACCGATCTGCCACTCCTGGTCCGCAGCGATAATTTGATGCGGCTGAAGGCTGCCGACGTGTTTCCCAACTACAAGAATCAAGACCTCAGTGCCGGGCCCAGCGTGAAGCAGCATGGACTAACCCAGGAACAAAGGGAGAAGCTGGGTGATTACGTAGTGTGGGACCTGAAGAGTAAGCGCTTGCATGTCGTCACCCGCGACGACGTCGGTCAAAAATTGGCGGCCAAACAAGTCGATCCGGCGTTGGAAGGCCGCTTCACCGTGAAAACGGTCGACGGCAAGGATATCGAAGTGCTGCCGCTCTTTGAAATGTACAAGCTTCACTTAAAGGACTATGACCTGGACAGCGTGCATGAGATAACTCACGCTCCCAAGGAGCTAATTCGTAAGCTGGCCCATGATATTGCGACCATTAAGCCTGTAGCTATACACATCGGCGAAGGCATCAACCATTGGTTCCATGCCACAGAGGCTAATCGAGCTTTTTACTTGCCGCTTATGCTGACCGGGAATATTGGTAAGCCCGGCGCCGGCTCGCATACTTGGGCCGGTAATTATAAAGCGGCCTTATTCCAAGGCTCTCCTTGGACCGGTCCTGGTTTCGTCGGCTGGGTCGGCGAAGATCCCTTTAATCCTAACCTCGACCGCAATGCCGCAGGGAAGAATATCAAGGTAAAGAAGTTGACGAAAGATGAAGAACCGGCCTACTGGAATCATGGCGACAAGCCGCTGATTGTCGATACTCCCAAATACGGTCGCAAGGTGTTTACCGGGCAGACTCACATGCCGACGCCCACCAAAGTCATGTTCTTTAGCAATGTGAATTTGATTAACAACGCCAAGTGGGTTTATGAGATGCTCAAGAACGTCAACCCGGGCGTGGAGATGATTATATCCGTGGACCTGGAGATGACCGCCTCGGTTGAGTACGCCGACTTTGGGTTGCCAGCCAACTGCTGGATGGAGTTCCAAGATCTGGAGATTACCGCTTCCTGTTCGAATCCTTTTCTACAAATTTGGAAAGGCGGAATGAAACCGCTCTATGATACAAAAGACGACGGATTGATTCTGGCAGAACTGGGGAGCCGTATCGGCGAGCTGGTCGGCGATAAGCGCTTTGCCGACTACTGGCAATTCATACGGGAAAAGAACGCCGGTGTGTACATTCAGCGTTTGCTCGATAGTTCAACGACCACCGTGGGGTACAAACTGAACGACATAATGGCCGGCAAATACGGTGAGCCGGGGGCCGCCCTAATGCTATTCCGCACCTATCCGCGCATCCCCTTCTGGGAACAAATTCACGACAATGTTCCTTTCTTTACCGACACCGGAAGATTGAACGCCTATTGCGATCTCCCGGAGGTCATCGAGTACGGGGAGAATTTTATCGTTCACCGAGAAGGTCCGGAAGCCTCCCCTTATCTGCCCAATGTAATTGTCAGCTCAAACCCTTATGTACGTCCCGATGATTACGGGATTTCCCAATCGGCGATGCACTGGGATGATCGGACTGTACGCAATGTGAAAATGAGCTGGAGCGAAACCAAGAAGACCAAGAATCCGCTTTGGGAAAAAGGCTACCACTTCTTTTTCCTTACTCCAAAGAGCCGCCACCGCGTGCACTCGCAATGGAGTAGTTGCGATTGGAATCTAATTTGGGATTCCAATTTCGGGGATCCTTATCGCATGGACAAGCGCACCCCGGGCGTGGGCGAACATCAACTCCATATGAACCCGCAAGCGGCCAAAGATCTGGGCATCAACGACGGCGATTATGTCTACGTCGATGCCAACCCGGCCGACCGCCCATATATTGGATGGAAGCCCAACGACGCGTTCTATAGGGTCAGCCGCTGTATGGTACGGGTCAAATACAACCCGGCCTACCCGTACAATGCGATCATGATGAAGCATGCGCCTTTCATTGCCACCGAACGGAGCGTAAAAGCGCATGAAAAACGTCCCGATGGGCGAGCCTTATCGGAAGGCACCGGCTACCAAGCTAACTTCCGCTACGGCTCGCAGCAAAGCGTCACCAGGAACTGGCACATGCCCATGCACCAGACCGATACTCTCTTTCACAAAGCCAAGGTGTTGACCGCTTTTATTTTCGGCGGCGAGGCCGATAATCATGCGCTTAATACCGTCCCGAAAGAAACGCTCGTCAAAGTCACCAAAGCGGAAGATGGCGGTCTCGGTGGACGCGGGCTGTGGCAGCCGGCCAAGTCGGGCTGCACGCCCAACCGCGAAAATGATTTCATGAAGCAATACCTGGCCGGCGCCACTGTAAAGGTGAAAAAAGGGAAGGGAGGCGGAAATGCCTAAAGATGAATTTGACTTTGACGACCCCATGGAGCTGGTCGGAGTGGAATTGCCGGAGGGGAACCCAGAGGTAATGGCCGAATGTTTTGTTGAGGAATTTGCCCGCATGGGCTCCAGCGATAGTGAGATCTTTGCTCTCTTTCAAAGCCCCTTTTACGCCGCTACTCATCGCATTTACCAGGAAAAGGGGGAGGACTTCGTTCGAGCTGTAATCCAGCGGGTTCGGAGCCAATGGGGGGGTCCATGAACCGCGACAATACTCGGATGCAAGTCAGGTTGGATTGGCAGTCATCACAGATAGTAAAAGGGAGGTAACCGCAAATGCCCGAAGTATACAACTGGCAATTAGGCAGGAAGATGCAATATCCGTACGAAGAAAAACACCCGCAATGGCAATTTGCATTTGTGTTTAATACTAATCGGTGCATTGCCTGCCAGACCTGCACCATGGCGTGCAAGTCAACGTGGACGTTTTCTAAGGGACAAGAATACATGTGGTGGAACAACGTCGAGACCAAACCCTACGGCGGCTATCCGCAGTTTTGGGATGTTAAGATCCTCAAACTGCTCGACGAAGCCCACCAGAAAGAGAACAAGTCCGCCGCATGGAATTTGGCGCAGAAAGATGGCGGGCAGCGTCCTTATGGCGTATATGATGGAATGACGATTTTCGAGGCGGCGCAAAAACGCTTTGGTCCGGAAGGTGGGCAACGGGCTATCGGCTACTTGCCGACCGACGAAGAGTGGCGCGCGCCGAACATCTACGAAGACACCGCCACCGGCTATAAGGGAGCCCCCGGCGAATATCACAAACAGGGCGCGACTCTGCCCGAGCACAAGACCTGGTTCTTCTATTTACAACGGCTTTGTAATCACTGTTCCTATCCCGCCTGTTTAGCGGCTTGCCCGCGCAAGGCCATTTACAAGCGGCCGGAAGATGGGATCGTGCTGATTGATCAATCCCGCTGTCGCGGATACAAAAAGTGCGTCGAAGCCTGCCCATACAAGAAATCGATGTTTCGCGGCACCACGCGCGTTTCGGAAAAGTGCGTAGCCTGCTATCCCAGGATCGAAGGCAAGGACCCGCACATCACACCGGATGGCGTGCCGATTGAGACTCGCTGCATGGCGGCCTGTGTCGGCAAGATTCGGTTACAGGGTCTCGTCAAGCTCGGCCCGGACGGCCAGTGGCTTGAGGATCGCTACAACCCGCTTTACTACATGGTTAAGGTTGAGAAAGTCGCGCTCCCCATCTACCCGCAATTCGGGACGGAACCCAACGGGTATTACATACCGCCGCGTTGGGTGCCGAAAGGCTATCTGACGCAAATGTTCGGGCCGGGTGTGGATGAGGCCGTGGCCAAGTATCGGGCGCCATCCCGAGAGCTCTTGGCCGTGCTGCAATTGTTCCGTACCACGCAGCAGATCATTTTCCGGTACAAGATAATTCCCGGCAAAAAAATCTTTGAAACTAAGATTGACGGCAAAAAGTGGGAGATGTTCAACGACACTGTCATTGGATTCAACAAGAAAGGTGAAGAAGCCGTAAAGCTTAGTGTCGAGGAAACCATTTATCAGCGGCCGCAGCAATATCAGAACTCAATTTGACACTATTATTTTGCGGAGGTTATCTTTATGGATACGAGCACCCGTCAAGTCTCCTTGATGGCTCGCAGTTATATCTACCGCGTTCTTTCGGCAAGTTTTCTTTGTCCAAACCAAGAGTATCTTACGTTTCTAACCCAAGAGGCCGAAGCCCATTGGCTGCGAGAAGCGTTTGCCATTTTGACGAATGAGGCTCATAAGGATCCGTGGGACGCGCTGAAGGCCTTTGAGGGCGAGATGGCGAAAGCCAAGGAACTTTCGGCCATGGAATCAGAGTACGGCCACTTATTTACTCATACGATGGCTAAAGAATGTCCCGCATACGAAACCCAGTATGGCGCCGGACATATTTTCCAGCAGACACAGGAGCTGGCTGATATCGCCGGGTTCTATACGGCCTTTGGGCTTGAGGTTTCCGATCAAGCCAAAGAACGCGCCGATCACATCAGCGTAGAGTTGGAGTTCATGAGCTTTCTTGCGCACAAAGAGGCCTACGCTTTGGAGCACCATGGGGAAGAAAAGGCGACGTTGTGCCGCGAGGCGCAAGCCAAGTTTCTTCAGGATCATCTGGGGCGGTGGGCGCCCTTATTTGCCACTCTGTTGGCGCGCAAGGCCGGTGACGGTTTTTACCGCGCCTTGGCTCGATTTTCAGAAGTTTATTTGGCGCTGGACGCGACCGGCTTGGGGATTCAACCGCAAGCTTACGGAGATGTGCAGGTCTCCGATCTTGAGCCGGAGAGCGGTTGCTTTTCTTGCCCCGAGATTGAACCGTTGGAGTGTTAAGCCTTCAGCGCGTTAGGGGCGGTTCCGTATCGGCTGGGTAGCCAAATGTGAGGTTGGTTGAACAATTATGAAATTTGAACTCTGGAATCGCGCGGAAACCCTCCGGCTTGGTCGAAGGCGGGGCTAAACAGTCACGGTCTTGAAACGGATAGCGGAAAGGAGAACGGTTTATGCCAAAGAAGTTTCTGTATGGAATATTAGCTCTAATTGTTGCAGTCATGGCCGCATTTCTCTTCCTGCGTTTGGGAAAAGATCGGGCACGGGGCGGGGCCACGAACGAGGTGGCTAAGGTTACCGTGGATAGCAAAGCTGGACCGACCCCCGCAGTGCTGGATCTGGGCAAGAAAGTCTATGAGATGAAGTGCGCGACGTGCCATGGCGGCGACGGAAAAGGCGACGGGGAGGCCGCGTTCGTATTGTATCCCAAGCCGCGAGACTTCACGTTGGGCGTTTTTAAGATTCGATCCACCGAGAGCGGGTCGCCACCGACCGATGATGATTTGTTCCGGACTATCACACAAGGCATGGCCGGTACGTCCATGCCGGCGTGGCGCTCGCTCTCCGAAAATGAACGATGGGCGCTGGTTCACTACGTCAAGACCTTCTCGCCCCGATTTAAGTCGTCTCCTTCCCCACAAGCTATAGCCATTGCCGGCGAGCCCGCCGCCACACCGGACAGCATTGCCGAAGGCAAGAAAGTCTATGAGACTCAGAAATGCTGGAATTGCCATGGGCAACTTGGCAAAGGGGATGGGCCGGCGGCGGCGACGTTGCAGGACGATCGGGGATATCCGATTAAGCCCTACGATTTCACTAGGGGGGCACGTTTCAAGGGCGGATCTGGGGGAGCCGATGTTTATCGGACTTTCATTACGGGCATGGATGGCACTCCGATGCCATCTTTCAGCACGATCGCCGAGACGCAACGATGGCAGTTGGTGCACTATGTGAAATCAATGTCCAAGAATGGAAAGCCCGCCGCTTCAGAAGTTGAGCAAGTTACCAGGAGTATCAGTTCGCGTTATGTGAAGGAGGCCATTCCGGCGGAGGACGTGAGCGCGTCCATCTGGGAAAAAGCCACGGCCTTCGAAGTCCCCCTGCGGTCCCTCTGGTTGAAAGACGTTTCTGTTGAAAAGCTCAGTGTCCGTTCGTTGCACAACGACCGTGACCTTGCCTTTCTGCTCGAGTGGGAAGATGCCGTTGCCGATCAAGATAACATAAAAGTCCAGGACTTTCGCGATGCTGCCGCCGTACAGTTTTCGCTCACGGACCGGGAGCCTTTTTTCGGAATGGGAGAAAAGAACGGGCTGGTCAACATATGGCACTGGAAAGCGGATTGGCAAAAGGATATGGGGCATCGTCAAGATATGGAAAATCAGTATTCGCGTCTCGCGGCGGATTTTTATCCGACGAACGAGCGTCCCGCTTCGCAAGTGATTCCGACCGCGCAGCATGATCCAGCCTACTTGAGCGGCTTAGCCGCAGGCAATGCTTTTTCTCAACTTTCGCGGTCGTCTCCTGTGGAAGACCTCAATGCGGCGGGGATGGGGACGCTAACTGCGCAGCCGCCCAAAGCGCAAAACGTCAAGGGACGCGGCGTATGGGCAGAGGGCAAGTGGCGTGTTCTGATGGTTCGGCCCTTGAACTCGCCGGACGCCGGCGACGCAAAATTTCCGATCGGAAAAGCAGTGCCCGTTGCTTTCGCCATATGGAACGGGGCTGACCACGATCGCAATGGGCAAAAGTCCGTATCCGTCTGGTACCCTTTGCAACTTGAGGGTAAATAACTTCTCGATTGCAGATTAAATCGATGACGGATTGCGGGATCAGAACCTCGAGTCTTGAATTGTGGAAATCGTAGAGTTCTCAGATACGATCATACACTACTCGGATTGCATACGACCCCGCTTCGCGTAGGGCTGAATTGTGCACTCCCGCGTTTTTTCATGATCGAACTTCAGATCTACGGCTGAAGCGGCTTGCATCGGCGTATACGACTGTGTAGAATTCTACATCGTCGAAGTTGACCGCTTCGGCCTTAGGCGTGTGACCACCCCCGCACTATACGCTGTTGCTGTGACAACGGTCGGCCATAAGGAATCCGCCCTCGGAAGATCCGCAATTATTAAAATTCGGCAATCCGCCATCGTAAGAGGTATAGAGAATGAACCCGGATAATGGAATAGATTTGGCAGGCATACTTGGGCAGGCCGCTACTATGGCGCAAGACGTCACGTTTCAAAGCGTGCGAGGCTGGAAGGCGCAACATGAGAACGCCAAGGCTATTGGATACTTTCCCGTCTATACACCGGTTGAACTTATTCACGCGGCCGGGGCATTGCCGGTTGGACTTAATGGGGCGGGCGATCAATTGGATATTCAGCACGCCGATGCCCGATTCGGCTCCTTTATTTGTTCCATCGTGAAAACCACCATGGAACTTGCGCTGACCGGTCACCTGGAGCCGTTGGACGGAATGCTCTTTCACTCGATATGCGATTCGGCCCGCAACCTTTGCTTTGTATATAAACGACACTTTGCGGAAAACCTTTATGTGGATTTCCTTCACCTGCCGCATAATCCCTCATCGGTCGCCAGTCAGGAGTTCTTGGTCAGCGAGTATCGCCGCTTAAAGAAAAACCTGGAAAATTTGACTAACCGAACCGTAACCGATCAAGACATTCGACTGGCCATCAAAGTCTATAATGAGAATCGCCGGGCGCTAAGTGATTTATACCGGTACCGCCAAGAGGAGCCTCACATGTTGCCCACGGCGGAGTTATACGTGCTGCAGCGCGCCGGAAACTTCATGCCGGTCGAGGAGCATACGCAATGGCTAAAGGCGGTTCGGCAAGCTTTGCCGAACCGGCCGATGAAGAGACGCGACAGCATACGAGTCGTCGTAGAAGGCTCCTTTTGCGAGCAGCCGCCGATTGGGTTTATAAAAATCCTCGAGGGCGCCGGATGTTATGTGGTGGATGACGACTTCTTGTTGGGAAAGCGTTGGTTCACTGAGGATGTGCCGATCGGCGATGATCCCATACACGATCTGGCGGAAAGCTACGTCCAGCGATCGGTTTACTCATCGGTTCGGCACGATTGGCGGAAACCCCGGTTTCTCGGTCTGGTGGAGAAGGTGAAAGCCGGCAAAGCCGATGCCGTAGTTTTTTGCTTGGCTAAATTCTGTGAACCTGCGTTTTTTGATTATGTTTTGTTCAAGAGGGAATTGGAGAAAGAAGGGATTCCGCACTTGCTTATCGAGTTTGAAGAAAAAATGTTTACCTTTGACCGGGCCCGGACCGAAATCGAGACGTTTGTGGAATCGCTCCTCTTTGAGTGATTCTGCTCAATGTCGACGGAAAGCGATGACCGATGGCTTTTAGGGAGGCATGTACATGGCGCCAGCACAGAAATCAGAATATCGCGGTTATGTTCACCAGATGCAAAAAACCCTGATGGTGAATTGGTATGAGCGGCTTGGCGAATCGGCCTTGAAGGGGTGGCCTCCGGCCGTCTGCTTGATGGTTTCCGGCAACTGCATTGAGTTGTTGCAAGCCTTTGATGTGTTGCCCATTTATCCGGAAGTCAATGCGCTGCAATTGGCCATACGGCATCAATCCTTGGAACCCATTGTCGCCGCCGAAGAGATTGGGTACGCATCCGACAATTGCGCTTATGTGAAGGCGGATATTGGGGCCTACTTAAAAGGAATAACGCCTACCGGGAATAAAATGCCCACGGCCGCGCTGATTCTCTGCAATTTTGTGGGCTGTAATACGTACTTGAAATGGTTTGAACATGTGTCGGCCTTTACCGGCGCCCCCATGTATGTGCTGGATGTGCCGTTTCTCCGCTATGACAAACCCACGGCGGATGATATCACCTACGTGGTCAAGCAGCTCAAAGAACTCGTCGGCCTGTTGGAGGGGATCACTCATACCAAATTTGATTACGACCGCTTCAAACAAGCGGTGCAATACTCGGCTGAGGTCGAGAGTCTTTGGTCCGAGATAAAGCATCTGTCGAAACATTCGCCGTCTCCGTTTGATGCTTATTTTGATGCGATCACTTTGATGGGCCCCCTATATGTGTATCGCGCGTCGAGCGTCGGTGTGGACTTCTTTCGCGCAGCTTTACAGGAGTTGAAAGAAAGAGTGGCGAACGGCCAAGGCGTCTATGACGAAGAACGTTTTCGTATTGTCGTCGAAGGCCCACCGCCTTATCCGCACTTCAAGACGTTCCGCGACATGTTTGCCAAGTGGCGGGCCTGCACCGTGGCCTCGACCTACTCCACCGTCGGCGGCCTATGGGAATTCGGCTTCCGGCACGATCCGGAAAACCCGTTTGAGAGCGTGGCGCTGCACATGATTGAAAATAACGTGACCAACCGAAACTATTTACAGCGCTATGCGCAGATCGAGCGCTACGCCGATGAGTGGAAGGCCGATGGGGTTATCATACATTTCGTGAAGAGCTGTCGCTTGTTCTCGGCCGGACAGGGCGACATGCGTGATTATTTCACTAAAGTCCTCAAGCGACCTACGCTCTACATTGAATCGGATCTGGAGGACCCGAGGTACTTCTCGGAAGCGCAGATCAGAAATCGAATGGACGCTTTTTTTGAGTCCCTCGAACACCAGAAAACCATGGCCAACGTTGCCGGCGAATGAGCGCTGAGGCGCCGTGTGAACGCTTGCTATAGATCGTCGGCGGGGGGCCGGCGCTGAGACTCGGCATTTTAAACACTACGAAGGAGAAAGCTATGAGGTTTGCCGCAGGGGTCGATGTGGGGTCCACACAAACCAAAGCCATCATCATCAATGGTGAAAAAGAAATCGTCGCTCGCGCCCTGGTCGATACCGGAGCCAATGTCACCAAGGCCGGGGAGAATGGCTTCTTGGAGGCCTGTCGGGTCGCCAACATCACTCCGCGGGACGTTGGGTTTGTGGTAGGAACCGGCTACGGTCGTTACAAGATCACCTTCGGCAATGTGCAGATGACGGAAATCACTTGCCACGCCCGCGGCGCCCATTTCATTTTTCCGCATACGCGGACCGTTATCGATATGGGTGGACAAGACTCCAAAGCCATCAGCGTGGGACACAAAGGGGAAGTCAGCGATTTTGTGATGAATGATAAATGCGCGGCGGGGACCGGAAGATTTCTCTCCAACGCGGCTGATGTGTTGGGAATGACACTGGACACGATCGGGCCGCTCTCCCTGACGGCCAAAAACCCGGTTAAGCTGACCACGGTCTGCACCGTTTTTGTGGAAGCTGACATCTTGTCTCATTTGGTTCAGGGAAAGATTGCTGAAGATATTTTGGGCGGCGTGCACCAGGCCATAGCTCGTCGAACCATCTCGTTGGCGCGCCGTATAAACATTGATCCGGAAGTGACGGTCACCGGCGGTGTCGCCCGCAACGTCGGCATGGTAGCGGCGCTGGAAGCGGTGCTGGGCATGAAATTAAATATCAGTCCGGATTCGCAGTTTACCGGCGCTCTGGGAGCGGCCATTTTTGCTTTGGAAAAATTAGGCGACTCTTTCGAGTCCAACATTTGGAGAGAGGGATTATGCAAGTAGTAGCAGGAATTGATGCCGGTTCGGGCTTGACCAAAGCGATCCTCATCAACCAAGATCGCCAAGTCCTGGGAAAGGCCATAACCAAAACCGGCGCAGGACTTGAGGCGGCCGCCGCGGCGGTGTTGGAGAAGGCGCTCGAGCAAAGCGGCCTCCGGCGCGGGGATGTCTCGTATATTGCTACTACCGGACTTGGCCGCTACTCTATCCGTTTTCGGGACATACAGATTACGGAAATCACCAGCGGCGCCAAGGGCGCCTGCTTTTTATTTCCAAGCACCCGCTGTGTATTGGATATCGGCAGCCAATCCACGCGCGCCGTGCGTGTGCGGGAAACCGGAAAGGTCATTGAGTTTAAGACTAACGATAAATGCGCGGCGGGTTCCGGCAGTTTTCTGGAACGCGCCGCCAAGTATCTTCAGATCAAGCTTGAAGACATTGGCGAGATGTCGCTGCACGCTTCGAATCCTCAGCCGATCAGCAGCGTTTGCGCCGTGCTGGCCGAGTCGGAAATCATAAATCATATCAGCGCCGGCGTGAGCATCGAGGACATGTTGCGCGGAATTCATGATTCCCTTTCGGAAAGGTCGACGTCCCTGTTGAAAAGAGTAGCCATGGAAAGGGAGGTTACCTTCATCGGTGGAGTGGCCAAGCAGCACGGCATGGTTAAGGCGCTGGAAGAACGTTTGCAATTCAAGGTGAACGTGCCGGACGAATGCGAGTTTGTATGCTCGCTGGGCGCGGCGCTGTTGGGCTTGCAGAGATTCCAAAAACTTTCGGAAGGAGTTGGGCAAAATGAGCGAGACAATTAAGGCCATCGATTTCATGTACTACGTGGCCACGCGTGAGTTCATGGCCAAGTGGGATAAGGCCAAAGAGGGGGAACTGATCTGCCGCATGGAAAAGGCGATTGGAGGGTTGCCGAGGTATGACAGCATCGAGAAGATGCTGGCGCTGATGGATGAAGCCAACGTCGAGATGGTTTTCATCACGCAATGTAAGATGTGGTCCTATTGGAAAAAGTGGATGTATATGGACACGTCGCTCGAAGAGGTCACGCAATATACGCAGAAATACCCCAAGCGATTTGTCGGGTTGGCCGGCTATAACCCGTATCGGATCAAGGAGAGTTTGCGGGAGATTGAAATTGCGGTGAGAGAGTACGGCTTCAAAGGGGTATATGTCCATATTTATGGGTTCAACATTCCACTGCACGATCGCTTGATGTACCCGCTCTACGCCAAGTGCACGGAACTCGATGTGCCGGTCTCCATGCAAGTCGGTCATGTACTGGAGGCCATGCCCAGCGAAGGCGGACGGCCGATCTACCTGGATACGATCGCCTGTGATTTTTCCGATTTAAAAATCATTGGCGCGCACACCGGCTGGCCATGGGTTGATGAGTTGATATCGGTTTGCTATAAGTGGGAGAATGTATATTTTGGCGTGGATGCGTGGCTGCCCAGGCACTTGTCCCCGGCGGTCATCCAGTTCGTTAACAGCAAGCTAGGGCAGGAACGCTGCCTATGGGGGACCAATGGGTTACCCTGGAAGAAAAGCTTGGAACAGGTGGATGATCTCGGTCTCCGAGCAGAAGCTAAACAGAAATTATTGCGCGACAATGCCCTGCGCCTTTTCAATATCTCGTAATTTTTTTTATTAACGTTACGACAGGATTTACTTTACTCCTGGGAGCGCCCCGACTACCGTCGGGGCAAGGGTGGACGCGGTCCGCGACGGTACTCGCCGGCAGGGATGCCGTCGCTCTCAGGTATTTTCAGGGGAGACCGAGGCCTAATCAGTCGTTGCCGTTGGGGGCGTAGTGGCCACGGAAAGATTGACTCGGTTGCGGCCGGCGCGTGGCTTGGTGCGCATGATGCGCTGACGCAGAGGCATGAATTAGTTTGGAGGAGCGAAATGAGTTTAGCAGATTTGACCGGCAAGACCATTGTGGTTACCGGTGGGGCCCGCGGGATTGGAAAGGCCATTTGCACTTCGTTCGCGCAATGTGGCGGCGATGTGATTATTGCGGATATTAGACTGCCGGAAGCGCAAGCGACCGCGACGGAACTATGTCGGACTACCGGTCGTAGAGTAGTAGCGATCCAGACCGATCTTACCAACTTGGACGACGTGGTTCAGATGACGAGCCAGGCGCTCGAGCAGTTTGGCAAAATTGATGTTCTGGTGAATAATGCCGGCTGGGACAAGCTGAAGCCCTTTCTGAAAACCACACCGGATTTTTGGGATAAGGTTATCGCCATAAATTACAAGGGCGTCCTCAATACCTGCTTTGCTGTTCTTCCGCACATGGTGTCTAGGAAGGCAGGGAGCATTGTTAATATATCCTCTGACACCGGCAGGGTAGGCAGCATGGGCGAAGCGGTTTACTCAGGAACCAAGGGGGCTATCATCGCCTTTTCCAAGAGCCTGGCGCGGGAGCATGCCCGCGACAATATACGAGTCAATGTCGTATGCCCGGGCTTGATCGACACTCCTCTGCTCAAGGAAATTATGGGAGAGGAATTCGGAGGGAAAGTCGTGGATTCCATTGTTCGGAGCATTCCGCTACGGCGACTTGGCCAACCCGATGAAGTTTCCCCGATGGCAGTGTTCTTGGCTTCCGACAGCGCCCGCTATATTACGGGGCAATTGATCAGCGTCAATGGCGGACTGGCCATGGCTGGGTAGTACAGCTTTTCACACGCGGTGCCATGGCAGATCAATGCGGCGCTTTTCTCGCGCAGAATGGGAAGGGCGTGTGGCGGCGTTGATCGAAGATGTCTCGTTGTCAGTTGTTCGTGATCGAAGTTGAACCTCCAGGACTCACTCTCAGAAATTCTCGGTCGGCTCGCCAGCGAGCTTAATCCTAGAGTTTGACAGAATGATTTCTTGCTCAGTTTTCTGAGCCTGGCGTTTGGACATTGGGTAGGGAGTGGAGTGCCACTTACCACCCAAAGCTCCGCTGGGTGGAAGCGGCTTCCAGCCGCTCCCAGGAAGAAAAGAGTGGAGTGTTGCTTACCACCCATAGCTCCGTAGGAGCGTCATATAATAGCCGGAGACCTGGAAATGGCCTTCGGTCCAGAGGGTGCGAAGCCCTCCGGGTAAGGTCTAGTCAACCACCCGTATCCTGAACTTGAGCCAACTCAAGGAAAGGAAAGGTTGCGAGGTGAAGCGATAGAAGCT
>JACOSC010000154.1 GCA_016179055.1 Acidobacteriota bacterium | reverse complement strand
GTGGATGCGGTTCAATCGTCCCGACAGTGTCGGGACGGAAGGGATTTCTGCCGCCGGACCTGCCGTGCCTTGAAAGGCACGGCTACAGTCATTAGGCCGCTACGCGGCCGGTTTAACCATGCTTCGGTTTAGCGCAAAAGTTTGGGTAATGATCAGCCCTAACTCGGACTAGCCGGAACCAAACAAGTAAAATTCGTAACTGTTCAGCCACGCCTTCGACCAAGCCTCCGGGTTTCCGCGCGATTCCTGATTTCAAATTTCGTAATTGGTCAACCACCCACGCATTAGGATACCCAGCCGATACGGAACCGCCGCCATGGGCTGAGTAGTTACTAACATTCAAAAAGTTGAGGGTGATAGAAAATCGACAAATACTCGCATGAATAAAGCCTGGACGGCTACCTCCAAAAAATATTTTCCCGCTTCAGAACAATTTCATCTTGTCTTACACTAACATAAGAGGAGGAATTCCTGGGGACGGCGAGGCCTGGGCGATCGTGTTCGTCTTGTCCTTCCAGACCAGTTGTGGATCGAGCGACGGATCGCGTGGGTAAGCATGGTCTTGGGGGCGAGTTCTTTTTCGGCCATGAAGTTGGGCATTGCCTCGGTGGGGATGTTCGCGCGCTCGTCCTTGAGTTTGATGGACTCGACTTGGGTTGTGGTCTTCTTGTTTCGTGCCCACGGATTACTTCGTTCTCGGCTTTGCTTTCTCGGCTACTGCCACGATGGCGTCAAGCTTCTCCTTGATCTCCCCGTCTAGATCTTTCTCCGGTACCAGGCGGGCGAGGATGTGATAGTCGGATTTTCGCAATTGGAGAGGAAGCGCCAGCTTCTTGAAGAAAAGCTTAAAAACCCGATCAAGAACCTGATCGCTGGCTTTTACATCGGGAGACCAAGGGTCCAGTTCATCTATTTCGAGAAGTTTCGTCACTTCCGCAATGGCCGCGCCCATCGCCTGCTCACGTTGTTGACTCTCGGCTCTCCCAAACAGATCATCGGGTAAATCGTGTCTGGCGTAAGCGAGCAGAACGCTCTCCTTGCAAAAATAATTTTCGATTTCCTTGCGCCGCCACATTGTTTCAGTAAGTTCCTTAGCAGATTGCAGATCACTGTCGAGACGGTCGAAGATGGCGATGCCCACAAGATCATTCTTGGCTTCCTTCAAGCCAAAGAAATGATCACGGGCCTTCTGGGGCAGGTTGGTCTCGACGTACTTCACAAACGGACACTCAAGATATTGCTGCGCATCGTGATCAAGCGATTTGGCAAATGCCTGAAGAATCGCCAGGTCGGTGGAGTTCTCCACATACAACACCCAGCCGGTCTCTTCCGCCTGATAATACTGGTCGAACCCAATGTCCCGCAGTGCCTTCAAAACTTGGGAACCGCGGTCGTCAATGCGGTGTGGTTTGCCGACAAAAGCGATGACCACATCCCGTCCGGCGGCTTCGTTGAGCACCACCTCGGAATGGCTGGCGGCAATGATCTGCGAGCCTTGCTGCTCGGCGACCTGGATCAGGAGGTTGTAGGTTTGGCGCTGGCGCAGAATCTCCAGGTGGGCATCCGGCTCATCTAAGAGTAGCACCGCACCAGGATTGGCATAAAGGTGGGCGAGCAAGAGCAGCGTCTGTTGCAGCCCTCGCCCTGATGAAGAAAGATCGAGCTTGTTCCCTCCCTCGTCCTTGTAGGCCATGGTGATTTCGCTGCGTTCGGCGATATATTGCGGGGCCAAAAGCGCCACACCGAATAAGGCGCCGATGTATTTCACCAAAGCATCCCAATGCCCTGAATCCTTGTTCTTGTAGATTTGGTGACAGAGGTTACGTAGGACTTGGGCTGTTTGCCCCTGACCGATGAGCACTCCGATCTCACCTGGCTCCTTCACGAACTCCCGGTCTGCCAAGCCGGACATGGGGGGAAGGAACGCAACACGCGCGCTCCCCGCTTCGTCAGGGACCGACATACGCTCAGTACCTTTGTCACCTCGCAACGGTCGGCAATAAAAAGATTCCTCGTTGGCGTAGTCGAATTCGAGGCCGCATGACCATGCCTTGTCGTGAGTGATACCGTCTACGATGATGTCCACTCGGACATTTTCGATTTTTTGGTGTGGTTTGCCGTCTTGTTTTTCCTGCCGAACGTTGCGAACGTCCAAATTACGCCAGAGCAGGTTGGCAACCGGCACGGGAATGGAAACCAGGTCGCGCCTGTTGATAGTGACACCTGGTTTTTTCTCCGGAGATGGTTTCCCCTTCCTTTTTTCGTTCCATCGCCTGATGCCAATGTCCCACAGGGCGATGGCCTGCAATGCGGTCGTCTTGCCGGAATTATTTGGTCCGATCAAAACAACGGCGTTGCCGAGTTCGATATCCACGTCCTCAAAGCGTTTGAAGTTGCGGATTTTGATACGCGTCAACATGCGGTTATCCCCTTTCTGATTGCACTCTGCGCACGACAAGGCTCGTCAATCTCGAGAAATGCCCAGCGTCCGAAGCCGCCGTGGTTATGGATGGTCGGCACCCAAAGCGTGTACGCCGTTTTAACCGACCTCGATCCATCAAGATGAAGAATGGTTTAGCGCCTCTGAAAATACCTGGGAGCGTCCCGACTACCGTCGGGGCGAGTCCCCTCGCGGATCGAGTCCACCCTTGCCCCGACGGTAGTCGGGGCGCTCCCAGGGGTATCGTTGCTTTTTTCTTTCGATGGTACGCCCGCGCAGTACGTGTCCACGTCGACCCCGTGAAATACGGGCAGGCCAGTATGCGATCATGGGCGCGGGCTGTCTATAGCGGCTTCTCAAGCCGGCGCTTCCAGTAGTAGAAGGCCGGCAGGCCCACTAGAATCAGCCCCAAGCCAATCAAGGATTCGGCTGGTCGGTAGATCAACGTATTGATCACCAGCGCTGCCGCCATCAGAACGAAAATCGCCGGTACATAGGGATACCCCCAGGTCCGGTACGGACGCTCCCAGTCGGGATATTTTCGGCGGAGAACAAAAACCGCGGCCGTCGCCATGCCGTAAAAAATCCACTCCGCAAAAATCACATACGTGGTAAGTTGGTCGTAATTTCCGGCCAGCGTAAAGGCGCAGGCCAACCCTGATTGAAGCGTCAGTGAGAAAACCGGCGTGCGATATACTGGGTGCAAAGCGGCCACTCGGCGGAAGAATAACCGGTCTTCCGACATAGCGTAATAAATGCGCGCCCCGGTCAGAATTGAACCGTTGAGGGCGGCAAAGATGGAAAGCAGAACGGCCACCGCAAAGAAGGAGGCGCCGTAGGGGCCGAGGAAAACTTCCGCCGCCGTCGCCGCCACACGGCTGGAACGCTTGATCGTCTCAATCGGCAACACATAAAAATAGGCGAGGTTGGCCAGCAAGTATATGATCATCACCGCGCCCGTCCCGAAGATAAGCGCCCGCGGAATATTCTGCGCCGGCTTATGGACTTCACCGGCTACCATGTTGACATTATTCCAGCCGTCGTACGCCCATAGCGCGTCGATCATGGCTATGCCAAAGGCCGCGTAGAGTGGGCCTTCAAACCGTTTCGGCCAAAGCGGCTGGAAATGCGACCAAGAGCCTTGGCTCATCGTCAACCCCAAGAGGGCTAGCAGCAGGATGATGGCGACCTTAAGGATCGTGAATAAGCTCTGCACCAGTCCGCCCATCTTAACTCCAAAATAATTTATAACGGTAAGAAAGGCGATAATTAGGATGGCGCTGAGTTGCGCCGTGCCGAGCGTAAACGTATAGCTCAATCCAAATGGATGAAAGGTGAGCGAAATAAAAACCTTTCCGAGATGAATGAACTGCGCTAGATAGTCGGCAAAGCCCGTGGCCAGAGCCGCAATTGAACCGGCGCGCCCCACGGAGAACATCATCCAGCCAAAGAGAAAGCCCCACAGCGGACCATAGGCCTTCTTCATGTAAACATAATCTCCGCCCGCCGCCGGCATCGCCGCGCCAAGTTCCGCGTACGTCAAAGCGCCGAAAAAAGATAAAACTCCTGAGACAATCCAAACGAGAAAAACCATGCCCGGAGTCCCTACGGATTGCGCAATGACGCTGGGCTTGCGAAATATTCCAGTGCCGATAACCGTGCCGATAACTATCGCGGTGGCCGCGACCACGCCTAATCCGCGAATTAATCCCGGCTTGGCGAGACTTGGTATGTCTGGCTGACTCATAGGCAATGGCTAGATAAGGTCACGCTTCCTGTGTTTGGCCGAGTTGGCAAGCGGAGCACCAACCTATCGGAATCGTAGCATCAAAAGGCCCTGGGCGGACGTTTCAGGTTGAATCATTTATTAGTCTCACGCCCGGTCAAAAACCTTCGCCTTTAGGCGGAACCGCTTTCAGCCGGTTATATTCCTGACATGTATCGAAACCATGTAGCCCTAGCGGGGCGCTATGTTTATAGTCATGGCAGCCGCTCACCGTTGAGCTCCGTTAGGAGCGGCATGTCTAAACCATGCCGCTCCTAACGGAGCTTGAATCTGCGGGGACGTTGTTGGCTATAAACATTCCGCCCCTACGGGGCTATTGCGAGTTTCAGTCGTCACCTTTGAGCACGCTCTTCTGCGTGTTACTTTCAGCCGACTTCAGTCGGAACCGCGACTTTCAGTCGCAATAGCACACTACCGACTTTCCGTCGGTAGTGGTTGATTTCTTTGGTCATGAGCGCCTTCCATTTCTTCCAGAATCCGTTCCACCGCCGCCAGGGGATCCACGGCACAGATGATCGGGCGGCCAATAACCAAATAATCGGCGCCACGACGCATCGCTTCATAGGGCGTAAGGACGCGCGTTTGATCGCCGCGATCGGCCCATTCCGGGCGGACCCCGGGGGTTATGATTTTCAATGAAGGCGGGCCTTGCATGCGCAGCCTCTCCAGTTCTCGCGGCGAGGTGACGATGCCATCGAGGCCACTGGTCACCGCCATGGCGGCCAGCCGGAGCACCATCTCGTCCAGCGGTCGGTCTACACCGCTGCGCGTCAAGGCCGCGGAATCCATGCTGGTCAAAATGGTCACGCCAATCAGCCACGGACGGGCGCGTTCCGTGGATTCCCGCCAATAACCTACGCCTCTTACAGTGGCCTCCAGCATCTCAGCGCCGCCGAGTGTATGGAGGGTAAGCATAGCCACACCCATTTGCGCGGCGGCTAGTGCGGCCGCGGCGGTTATGCTGGGAATGTCGTGATACTTCAAATCAAGGAATACCTGTTCCCCGGACGATACGATCTCACGCACCAAGTCCGGTCCTTCCCGGGTAAACAGGCGACTGCCGATTTTGAAGCATCCAACCTTCCCGGCCAGCCTGCCGATCAACGTGCGCGCTTCTTGCCCGTTATCAACATCAAGGGCTACAATCAACCGATCTTTCGTCATCATGTGATGAGACTCCCGACAATATCGTTAATATCTGAGAGGCTATTCCGACGGGCGTAAGCGGCCAAACCATCGATAATCTTAATCGGCGCTTGTGGATCATAAAAGTTTGCCGTGCCGACTTGGACGGCGCGCGCACCGGCAATCATGAATTCTAAAGCATCCTCCACTTTGTGCACACCGCCCACGCCAATTATTGGAATCGTGACGGCATGGGCCGCTTCATGGACCAAGCGCAGCGCAATGGGATGTATGGCCGGGCCTGATAGGCCGGCCACCACATTGGCAAAGATCGGTCGCCGAGTTTCTACGTTTATCGCCATGCCCAAAAACGTATTGACCAAAGTCAGCGCATCCGCGCCGCCATCGGCGGCGGCGCGCGCGCAGCTTTTAATGTCGCCCACGTTCGGCGATAGTTTTACGAAGAGCGGCAATCGGGTCAATACCCGCTTGATTTCGCCCACAATGCGGTGGGTTAATTGCAAATCGGAAGCAAATTCAATCCCGCCGCGATCGGTGTTGGGGCAGGAGATATTAAGCTCAATCGCCGCAATGCCCTCCGTGGCGTTTAACAGGCGGGCCACCTCGGTATATTCCTCAAGGCTGTACCCAAAAATATTGGCAATGATGGGGGTCCCGCAGGTTCGCAACGCCGGCAGCTTGCTTTTTACAAAGGCTTCGGCCCCGATATTTTGCAATCCGACGCTGTTCAACAGGCCGCCCGCGGTTTCATACAAGCGGGGTTCCGGGTTTCCTTTAAGCGGACGGCTGGATAATCCCTTCACTACAAGGCCGCCTAAACGCCCGATATCCAAAATGTCGGCAAACTCGACGCCGTAGCCAAAGGTCCCGCCCGCGACCATGATCGGATTCTTGAAGGTGACGCCTGCGATCGTTACTTCCAGTTTCGGTAAGCCGGCCATGATAGAATTGTAACCTCCCGTTCAAACCGCCCATGGAGCAGTTTCCGTTGGCGGGGCTGGGGTCCTCCTGCTTTCGGTGTAGCTGGGCGTCAGCGCCATAGATGAGAAAGATGTTCCAAGCCGAGCTTACGAGTTGCGTAACTGCTCCGGAGCTCCGCATTGATGCACTATCGGCGGCGTGTCCTAAGGCGCGAGTGGCTGAACAGTTTCCTGTTTGCAAGCTGCGTGTCCAAAGCCACACGGTCCAGCGACCACCGGGCGTAAGGCTAGCCTTTCCAGCACACCCTTCCCAGATTAAAAGGCAACCATTATAATTTCCAAGGTGGGCGACCCTGATTCCTTGAACCATCTAACCTGCTCATCGACCATATCCAACTCCAATACGTACTGTCCAGGCGCTTGTGGGACGGTCCATTCAACGGTCAAGAGGCAACTCTCATTCGGCTTTACATCGCGCGGAAGCGGGCATCTCAGAAAATCGTACGATAGAAGTTCTCGCTTATCATTATAAAGATGACCCCCTAACGAGACGTATCCCCCAACCACATCAGGGCCGCAAAGCCATACCGTATCCCCGGTATTCTTTACATTAACTTGCAGCTTCGCCGCGGATTGGCAAGCCGCCCGCGGTTCGGCATCGCCCTGTCGGAGGTGAAGGGCGGCCTGCAAGTCGTTCGGCGCGCGACTATCATATCGATCATCCCCTTTGAGCAGCGTGAAGGTCAGAAAAGTCCGTAAATAATTTCTAATTACATCCAAAGGAAATTGCCGGCCGTTTCCCGCCATAAACGCTCGATACTCGGACTCGCTAAACGTAATGGCGCTGGGGTGCGGATACGGTTTCACCAACACTTTGGAAAATCCCACCTTCGCCGCTTTCTCCATCAAATCAGGCAATATGATATTGTTCTCTAACACGCCATGGACTTGCACTTCCATTTTCGAGCTTGGCGCTTCGTCATGTCCCTCGCCGGGCTCCGAAAAGATCGCGCGACCGCCACTTTTCAATACTCGATAAATCTCCCCGATGATTTGAAGCTGGTTCGGAATATGGTGAAAGGCATCAAACGATATCACACGATCGACCGACTCATCCGGCAAGGGCAAATGGTACCCGTCGTAGGATACAAATTGCGGGTTTAATGTCCAATCATGGCGCGGGTCGCGCCGAAACAATTCCTCGCCCAGGGAAAGCGCCGTATGACTGACGTCTAACGAGATCGTCCGGCAGCGCAGTTTATTGAGGATTGAAGAGAGCCAACAACTACCGGCCCCCAAATCCACCACCGTCAAACCAACCCCCAGCCTGGCTTCCGCCAGCACCAGTCCCAGTCGATAGAACGTCGATGCACATTCTCCCAGATCGTGCAGCGGTTTATCCAAGAGGCGCAGGCGGGAGGCGTCGTCTTTGGTCATGGTCTGCCAATAGAGTTCGGCTTTTTCATTAAGCTGATCGGTCTGCTCGATCAGAGTTTGGTCCAGATTTGGCTTCGGGCGGGGCGCCCGGGCAGCCCGTCCGAGCTTTTTTAACAGGCCCTTGATCCTCATTGGCTGCACGCTCCCTTCATGGCGGGACCATAGGGCACCGTCCAGAAACCCTGGAATACGCCTTAGAAACTTCGTAACCGTTCACGGGTGGTGGATACCCCCGGCGGAAGCCGGGGGAGCTTCAAGATCCAGCCTACATCACGAGCCCCTCACCCCCTGGCCCCCTCTCCCCGCCCGGCGGGGAGAGGGGGTGGGGGGAGTGGGGCGTCGTCGGAGTAGGTTGGGCCTGAGTCTCCCCCAGCTTCCGCTGGGGGTCTCTTGTGTGCTCTCAGTGAGCCCGGCGAACAGTTACGAAACTTCCTTAGTTTCATCTTGGTATCTGCTTGCCGTCTTCGCAAGCTGGGGGACTCCTCAGAAACTTCCCCAGTTTCATCGTTATTCTGCGTGTCGCTTCGACAAGCTGAAATACGCCTTCAGAAATTGTCGGGCTATGAGCGCGCACCCACGTTAGGCTGATTCGTTGCATACCGCGTTTTCGTTGTCTTTAGAACTTGTTCTATCCTGCTCAAAGATACCTGATCGCGTACGTCGAGTCAACACCCGGCTGGGTTGGCCTACGGCGATTCGGAGAGCGACCACAGGGCATCCGGCCACCGTCAGAGAATCTGAGGCCCAAAGTCTGAGGTCCAAGGTCGGCACGGCGTTTGGCGGATTACGCCATTGCATTATTAACGGGAATGCGTTACGATGAAAATCGAGTATTTGGTTAACATAGAATGTATTATTATGATACATAATGGTTAACCACTGGCGGGGATAGGTCGCCGACTTCGCACCCTACCCGCACCCCCCCTTATCTCGGCATTCATGCATGATTATCGGAAACGGTTGTATTTCTGATGGCGATAGCTAAGCGCTGCATAAAAGGGATAAGCCGGCAAAAAAGCGCCCGTAGTCCGAGCCCACAATTCCTTAGGCGCGCCGGCCAGCGGCCCAGCCATAACCTGTTTTACGATGCCATCATCTGCACGTTGCGCGAACTTTCCGAAATGCTTTCGCCCGCGCAAATCCTTAGGACCATCGTTCATAACGCCGGAAAAGCCCTGGCGGCTGACCGCTGCTCGTTTGTTTTGGTTGACCAGGCGCAGAATTGCGCCATGGTCGTCGTTGCCTATGAAAATAGCAAAGCCAAAGGCCGCGTTCTCAACCTGGACACCTACCCGGAGATTAACCGCGCCGTGGCCACCGGAAAAACCGTGGTCATTGCAGATATGCGAAATGATCCCTTGCTCAGCGAGGTGCGGAAAAGCCACCCGGAATTGGCCTCCGGCTCTCTATTGGTCCTGCCCATCCAAGCGCAGCCGAAAACTGGCGGCACATTCTTTTTGCGCATACGTCGCTTGCCGCGCGCCTTCACGGCCGATGAGATCGACTTTTGTAAAAAAATTGCGTTTATCTCCAGCGATGCGCTCTTGAAGGCCCACCGGCTATTGCGTCTGAAGAAGGATATTGCACGCGGCGCCGCGGCGCGGCGACTCATGGAAGAATCCGTGATAAAGTACCGGACATTGATCGACGGCGCGCCGTGGAGCATCTTCATCTATCAGGACGAGGCTATACAATTCGCCAATCGCAAATTTAAAGAGATGGCCGGCATTAAGGCTAGAGGGCCGATCGACTTGGCACAGGTGTTGCCGGCAGAGTCGGTCAAGCTGTTTGCCGGCGAATCGGCCGGCTTGCTGGCCGGGAGCAAGGCTTCGTTCGGCACACAAGTGCGCGGGCGCAATAAAGCGAGCAAGGACCTTTATTGGAACTTGGAAGCCGGAGTCATTGAGTACCAGGGGCGCCCGGCCGTGGAGTGCATGGTCAAGGACATTACTTATCTTAAGGAATTGGAAGGTCGCCTGGAGCAAAAGAATCTGGCGCTCGCCACCGCGGTGAAACAACTGCATGAGCTAAACGACCGCTTGATCCACGCCAAAAATGATTTACAAAAAAATAATACGGAGCTGCAGGGCCTCTATGAGCGTCTACAGAAGGCCCACACGGAGAAAACCAAGTTTCTTCGTCTGCTCTCCCATGAGCTCAAGAATCCGTTGGGCGTTCTCAGGGATTATTTTGGACTGCTGTTGGATGGCCTTTTCGGGTCATTAAACTCCGAACAAGCCGAGGTAATTGAAGAATCGTCCCAGCGCGCGCACCAGATCCTTGAAATGATCAATTCTCTGCTCGATTACTCAAAGATTGAAGCCGGAAAAATGAGATATCACTTTGAAGCGCACGATATCGTCGCCTTAACTCAGGCGGCCCTGGCCGGTTTCCGGTTGCAGGGACGAACACGCGGCGTGCGGATTGAGCAAAGGACGGAGGGCGCGGTCCCTTTGGTTGTCTTGGATACCGAGCGAATGACTATGGCCCTAAAAAACCTCATCGACAATGCCTTGAAACATACTCCGGACGGCGGCGCGATTGAGGTCATCATCAGGCCATTCACCGCCCGCTGCCCGACCTCTGCCGGTTTGCTCAGCCAGCCTTACGTGGAGATATCTATACAGGATACCGGCTGCGGCGTGCCCGAAGAATTCTCCGAGGAAGTCTTTGCCGAATTTTTCCAGATCGCCCAAAGTCATGGACCAGGCAAAGGCGCCGGCCTCGGGCTACACATTGTGCGAGAAATCGTACAACATCATCATGGCGATATATGGGTTGACCGCGCCTATCGGTCCGGCGCCAAGTTTACCTTCGTGTTGCCCATCGCTTCTAACGAAGCCATAGGTCCAATTGACGTCAGCCCCACGGGATAATACTATGAGCGATATATTGGTTATCGATGATGATCCTTCCGTGCGCGCCCATCTCCAACGGTATCTGGTCAAGAAGGGATACCAGGTAATCGCGGTCGATAACGGCCTGGAAGGAATTGAACGGCTCAAAGCGGGCTTGACTCCCGCCGTGGTCATATTGGATTTGATGATGCCGGTCATTGATGGATTTGAGACGCTGGACCGCCTGCGCGAGTTCGACCGTGAGCTTCCGGTGATCGTACTCTCGGGCATCAACAGCACCAGGAGCGTGGTCGACGCGATACGCCGCGGCGCCTATGACTATTTGACCAAACCGTTTCAAGGAGAAGAGCTCGAGATTGTGCTACAAAAAGTTTTTGACAAAAAGAACCTATTCGATGAGGTCAAGAAACTGCGCGGGCAGGTCGCCAAAAATGCTTCCGACAAGGATGATTACTTTATCTCGGCCAATGAGAAAATGACGCGCATTAAAGAGGTCATCGCCCAAATTGCCGACACCGACGTGACCGTGCTCATTCAAGGCGAAAGCGGCGTCGGCAAAGAGGTCGTGGCCCGCTCCATCCATGTGAATTCAAACCGATTGGGCAAGCTGTTTGTTAAAGTCAACTGCGCCGCCATCCCGGGCGAGCTGTTGGAGAGCGAGTTATTTGGGTTTGAGAAGGGCGCCTTCACGGGAGCCGTCCGGCAAAAGCCGGGCAAATTTGAATTCGCCGATGGCGGCACTATTTTCCTTGATGAGATCAGCGAGCTCAGCTTCCCGCTACAGGGGAAACTTCTGCATGTATTACAGGAGGGCGAGTTTTCTCGACTAGGGGGTAAAGACGAAATCAAAGTCGACGTCCGTGTGCTGGCCGCCACCAATAGGGATCTGGAAACTCTGTCGGAGATCGGCGACTTTCGTGAGGATCTCTTTTACCGTCTTAACGTGATACGAATTGATGTGCCTCCTCTTCGGGCCCGCCCGGATGAGATTCCCCTGCTCTGTCAGTATTTTTTCGAAAAGTTCAACGACAAGTATGGAAATCGGGTTGCCGCCATTCCCGATGACCTTATGACGTTATTTCTGCGGTATGATTGGCCGGGAAACATTCGGGAATTGGAAAACGTGATTAAGCGTTTCTTGATACTGGCGGACCAGCCGATGATTGAGAGCGAGCTCACGGGGCGGATCGAACGGGGATCGGCGCGTGCCGCGTCGCCGGTGGCAGTCCATGAGAACGTCATGGCCGGGGCCGTGGCAGGTCCGTTGTCTTCGCCGGGCAGTGACGCTGTTGGCCTCGGTTTAAAAAAACAATCCAAGCAAGCCCGCGGAGAAGCGGAGCGACAAATCATTCAACAGGTTTTGCGCAGCACGAATTTCAGCAAAAGGAAGACTGCGGAAACCCTTAAGATCAGCTACCGGGCGCTGCTCTACAAAATGAAGCAGTACGATATATAGCGCGGTGGCTGGGTAGCTCCGCCGGCCGCGATGAATGAAACTAGAACCGGGAGCGGTAGCGACCGGGTCTATGGGCAATACGGTATTCACCCGGTCGCTACCGCTCCCGGTTCTGTTTTGCTTGCGTTATTTTCAGAGGGAGGAATATGTTTTGTCGGTCGATGACGGTGCCTTGTCAGCTTTGAATATGAGTCTGGTCGGAGGAAAAAATAATCCCGCTGACTTAATCATGGATAGAGTCTGGCATGCGAATCCGGCGCAGGCCACGGGCGCCGATATCGCGCCGGCAGTGCATCCCGTCAAAATGAATCTTGTTGACGGCCTCGTAAGACTTGATGATGGCGGCCGATAAATCATTGCCCAAGGCGGTAACGGCCAGAACCCGCCCGCCATTGGTATAATACCGGTCGCTTTCTCGCCGCGTCCCACTGTGAAATACCACAACATTGTCTTCCTCTTCAGCCATGTCGACCCCCGTTACAAGCCTGTCTTTTTCATAAGGTCCCGGGTAACCGGCGGAGGCCAGCACGACGCTCAAGGCGGCTTTACGAGACCATTGTAGCTCCGTCTTGAATAAGGTTTCGTTAGTAACGGCTTCCAATACCGGGAGTAAATCGCTCTCCAGGCGCGGCAACACCACCTGAGTTTCCGGATCGCCCAACCGTGCATTAAATTCGAGCACCTTCGGACCGGCTGACGTCAACATTAATCCTACGTAGAGCACCCCTTTGTAGGGCCGTCCCTCCGCCGCCATGCCGTGAATCGTCGGGTAAACAATGCGATCGAGTATGAGCTTACGCGTGGCGCGGCTCAGCAGATCATCGTCGGAAAAGGCGCCCATGCCGCCGGTGTTTGGGCCTTGGTCATCGTCATAGATCCGTTTATAATCGCGCGCCGCGGCCAGCGGCTGCACGAATTCACCGTCACTGAAGACCATAAACGACGTTTCCTCCCCGGTCAAACACTCCTCTATGACGACACGTCGGCCGGCCTCGCCGAAAATCTTTTCCCCCATCATTTGTCGCAAAGCCGTTTGGGCCTCGGCGGGAGTGCTCGCCATAATCACTCCTTTGCCGGCGGCCAACCCGTCCGCTTTAATCACCAGCGGAAAATCGATATGACTTTCGTTCACGTGATTGACCGCCTCAGCGTACGCGTCGTAAACTTCAAAACCGGCGGTTGGGATGGCGTGGCGCTGCATAAACTGTTTAGCAAAAATCTTGCTGCCCTCGAGCTCAGCCGCCGCCTTGCTGGGGCCAAAGGCCGCCAATCCCCGCTCGGCGAATCGGTCAACCAAGCCGAGAGTCAAGGGCCGTTCCGGCCCGACTATGGTGAGATCAATTTTCTCGGTTTGAGCAAAATCCGCCAAGGCCTCCACGTCGTCCGCGGCTATTGGCGCGCAATCGGCAATGGCGCTGATTCCCCCGTTGCCCGGCGCGCAGTAGATTTTCTCGACACGCGGGCTCTGCTTCAGCTTCCACACCAATGCGTGCTCACGTCCCCCGGAACCCACTACCAAAAGTTTCAGATGGTTTTCGGTCATGAAACCAAAGCTCAGTTGCACGGCTATCCCTCTCATGAAAGGCTTAACTATCTCATAGGCCACTAAGTTTCAGATGGTTTTCGGTCATGAAACCAAAGCTCAGTTGCACGGCTATCCCTCTCATGAAAGGCTTAACTATCTCATAGGCCACTAAGCCTGTCAAGCAAAGGCGCGGATGGAGCGTAACTTCGATCCGTAAGGGAGCCTCCATGTAGCTCTACGGTGAGCGGGCCTCAAGTATCAATTTAGGGGAAGTCCCGTTCCTACAGAAGCGACCGGGTGTGTAACCCTGCCGCAACGGGCCGAGCCGAAGCGTACTCGAGCGATCTACAGGAGGACGTAATGGGCCAACGCGTGCTTCTTAAGGATTGAACTTCAGAACCTATGCATTTAGTATCTGTTCACGGGGATCAGGGGTCGGGGATCGGGCAATATTGCACGGATTTCTTTTCCAAAGACTTCTGCCATCCGTCAAGCATCCGCCCCACTACCCAATCTCTAAATCACGATAATTCCTGACAGTCATCGGTACCACCGGGACCTTGGCCCCTGATCCCTGACCCCCGTGAACAGTTACTGCATTTATTACTGTCAAGAAAGGCTTGACAACGGCTGAGATTGGGTATAAAGTCAATCCATCTTGACCAATATTGCTTAGCCCAAAGTGTCTGTAGTAGTTCGGATGGGCGGGACCGGCTTATAGCTGAGTTGGTAGCGCAACGGGCCGCGGGCGAGACGCTAACATAGTTGTTTTCTGCGCCGACAACCGACACGTCATGACCAAGTAGCGGAAGTTTACACGTCATAGGTGGATTAACCAGAGAGGGTATGTGTTTGCTTGGGTAGGTAACCACACACCAGAGCAGATTATGAGATGTTTAACTGGAATGGTTAGCCAATATTTTCGAAAGTGTCCTACTAGAGGAAGAAAAAGAACTAGCCAAGTTTTCCTTGTTCTGACCCTATTCGCTCTGACGGGGACCCGGATGCCATGCGGTTTCGGTTGGGCCGGAGAGGCCAGATCAGAACACGAGCCGTTAGTTTTGGAACCTGTCGGCAAGCCAAACTCTGACGTCGAACGGTTTGAACCCCTTTGGGTATCTTTCTATGGAGGTAGGGTAGACTATTCGCCCGATGAGCGTCGGATCGCGGTGTCTGGCATCTCGGTCGTTTATATTCTGAGTGCCCAGAGTTACCAAACCGAAAAGCAATTGTTTGGCCATACGGCTGGAGTGTTATCGGTTCGGTGGAGTCCCGACGGAAGATACCTGGCCTCGGGCGCCAATGATCCGGATCGAACCGTCAAGATCTGGGAAGCCGAAAGTGGACGATTGGTCCGAACCCTTCAGGCTCACACCGGTGGAGTCGGCTCAGTGGCCTGGAGTCCCGATGGCAAACGCCTGGCCTCGGCGGGCTACTACGGCGGCGTGGAGCTGATTATTTGGGAGGCCAGTACGGGAGAGGTCCTGCGCACGCTTCCCGGAGGAAAGGTGGCTGCCTGGAGTCCCGACGGAAGATATATGGCTTCCGCATACGGCTATCGAGTTAACCTCTATGAGGTCGAGACCGGAACGCTGGTGCGAACCTTCGAAGGGCACAATCAAGTGGTCGAGACCGTGGCCTGGAGTCCCGACGGTCAATATCTGGCCTCCGGCGCCGGGGCCCCCTTCGATGGCACCGTAAAGGTCTGGGAAGTCAAGACCGGACGATTGATAAGAACGCTAATCCATGGCGGCCCCGTCTCGGTGGCCTGGAGTCCCGATGGAAACTACTTGGCGGCGGCCGGAGGGTACATCAAGATTTGGGAATCAGACACCGGTCGTTTAATCAGAACGTTGGGCGAAGATATAAGACCCACATTGGCTATAACATCGATCGCTTGGACGCCGGATAGCCAGTACCTGCTCTCCGGCGGCGGGGGCGTGATCAACCTGTGGGATGTAAAGATCGGACAGCCGATCGTGCAGCGGCAAGAGCATCGCACGGCCATCTCCGCCGTAGCCTGGAGTTCCGACGGCCATTACGTGGCCTCCGTGGGCAGCGATTGGTACGATCCCGGGATAAAGATCTGGGACAGCGCAACCGGGCACTTGGAAAAGATCATTGGGGGGGCTATTTTCCGGGCCGACTTACTGGAGTGGAGCCCGGACGGGCGGTATCT
>JACOSC010000153.1 GCA_016179055.1 Acidobacteriota bacterium | reverse complement strand
GGCCGGTGCATCCCGTACCACCCTTCACTCATTCCCGGTTTCGTGGTTCACTGTTCTAACAAGCTGCTCGTGCTGACGCCGGGTACAGCGCACCCCGTTTCCTGGCGTGTCCGGGGCCGGCGCAGCACAGCAGCACGTTAGAATCCCATAACTAATAAATCGCTAAGTATTTAATTGACAACAGGTATACTAAAGGTATAATTTATATACTATGGAATTTGAGTTCGATCCCACGAAAAGTGACGGTAATAAGAAAAAACATTGTATAGACTTCGACGAAGCCCAAACGCTATGGAATGACCCCGATTTGATAGAGATTCCCGTAAAAACCAGCGATGAACCAAGATTTTTAGCAATCGGGAAGATTTCAGGAAAGCACTGGTCAGGAATCATTACCTATAGAAACGGGACAATAAGGATTATCTCGGTGCGTCGGTCAAGAAAAGAGGAGGTTGATTTATATGAAAGCTCGTGAATTTGACAAGAGATTTGATGAAGGAGAGGATATCTCCAAATACCTTGATGTATCAAAGGCAAGAAGACCGGAGTGGGAACAGAAAAGGGTAAATGTTGATTTCCCTTTGTGGATGATACACTTATTGGACAAAGAAGCAAACCGTTTGGGTGTGCCGCGGCAATCTATTATCAAGGTCTGGGTTGCAGAGCGTCTTGAAAAAGCATTTTGAATAAATCCTATTCTAACAAATCGCTCCAGCGGACTGGCACAAAAAACCGTGCCAGCCGCTGAGCTTGGTCGTTCGGTACCGCAAAAGCACACCAAGCATCCTGATTGACAAGCATCTTTATTGTAGCTACAATAAAATATGCAAATTGAGTTCGATCCAGCCAAGGATGCAGCAAACCAGACGAAGCATGGCGTCTCCTTGGCCTTGGCAGGCAAACTCGATTGGGAAGCTGCACTGGTTTGGGTTGATGATCGCTTCGTGTACGGCGAGTTGCGTATGATCGCGCTGGCGCCGAAGACCGGTATCCTCTACTACGTAGCCTTTGTGGAACGTGGCAAGGTGCGAAGGGTCATCAGCCTGCGCCGGGCCAATCGTCGCGAGGTAACACACTATGTCAAAAGTATCTAAACATCCGTCCATCGTGATGCCTACTTCGCAAGAAGACAAGGCCATTACTGCAGCGGCCAAGGCTGACCCCGACGCGCAGCCGCTCACGCCGAAGCAGTTGAAATACATGGTTCCAATCCGGGCATTGCGCGGTCGCCCCAAGTCCGAGAGCACGAAGCAACTCGTGTCTGTGCGCTATAGCCCGGAAGTTTTGGCTTACTTCAAATCCACCGGCGAAGGTTGGCAATCTCGCATGGACGGTGTACTGCGCGACTATGTCACGCGCCATTCCCGTAGAGCGTGAAGTCAGAGCCGAACCCGGCGGTCAACCGGACCTGCGCCAAAAACCGCGCAGGCCGGTTACCTCAAACGTTAGGCAGATACGCAGACCTGAGAGGCCCGCAGAGCGAAGTTGCTCTAAAATGACGCTGAGCATTTTGCGGTGACCGCAGCTTTGGCGAGGTCGACTTCTGAAGAAACAAAAGTGGCCAACATGGTGGGAATGGGAGCTAGAATTCAGTCCGCCTCTGCTTAAGAGATTGCTCGACCGCAGGTTTACCGAGGTGACACTGCGCCGCCTGCTCGAACATGCCGCAGGCTACCGGGCGGATGTCGTTGAGGGCCGCTGGGTGATCGAGACGCGACATAATAGGAAGGATTGGGAGGTAAGCGTGGAGCCCGATAACGAACCGAAACTGTTGGTTGTGGTGACTGCGTATCCAGTCGAGGAGTTAGAGTGAAAGAGCCTTATCTCGAAATAACGTTTCGCAGAGGTCGGCCCATCGCCGCGTATTACTACTTGCCTCGACGTCCCGGGCAGAAAAGCTACCGAAGCATCCGCATCGAGCCAGGGATGGTGGTAGATCTGGGCCGAGGCGGCAAACCGATTGGCATTGAAATCACCGCGCCGGGCCTTGTTTCCCCAACGATATTCAATCGAGTGCTCAAGCAGTTCGGACTCCCTGCTGCGAAGTCGGCCGACCTTGCACCTCTTAAAGCAGCGTAACTGCCCAACAAGCGGTTGGAGCGGACCGCGGAAAAGCTGCGGCCGCTCAACCGCAAACCGGTTAGGTTTGCAGGAGAAATGAATGGAAGTTGCCTGTTCGGCTAATGGGGTTCCGATACGACTGACATATGAGAGATGGTACCATATTGTCGAAAACCACGATGAATTGGTAAGTTACTTCCATGAGGTGCTCGACACCATAGAAAAACCGCATCTCGTTGTTCGTGGGAATAAGGGGACATTGAAAGCTACGAAAAATATGGGAAGGAAAAAGTGGCTGGTGGTCATCTATAAGGAACTGTCAAAGCATGATGGATTTGTAATCACCGCCTATCTTCTCGACATAAAGCCAAAGGGAGAAGTAATATGGCAACAGTAGTAACAGAAAAAACTAAGGACATCATCAGCAAGTGTGTTGTAATGGCTACTGACATGCTGAAACTGCCAACGCAGCATGTGTGGCTCGACTATGATAAGGAGGCCGATGTGTTGTATATGAGTTTCCGTAGACCTCAGAGAGCCACTAAAACGATCGAAACGGATGACGATGTATTGATACGAAAAGATGGCAGAAACATCGTTGGCCTGACGATATTGAACGTCAGTAGTAGATAAAATAGTAAGAACAACCTAACCAGGCGCTGCAGTTGACGGCGAGTACGCCGCAACTGAGCTTCACGTTAGGGGAGCAGCCGACAAGGCTGCGAATCTTGTGGGGTGAAAGTCCCCTGCCGTCAATTGCCCGATTCAGACGGCTAGCATAATCCGACGTAGGGGGAGGTAACGAACTCTACGAAGCTCGGATGTACAAGTCACGGCTGCCACATGGCTTCGGTCATGTCGGTAGGAGCGACCTGGGTGGCCAGCAAACCTGGAGGCCTGAACATAAAGGAATGACTGCAGCCCCGAAATAAAGCTCCGTGCTGAAGTCGCCGCACGGGGAGTGGCTAAGTGCCGACCCTATCCTAACGGGGGGAAGGCCGATGTTCCGTGGGAAGAAACGGGTAAGCGCACCACGGGAACCGCCGGGGTAGGGGTCCAGGCATCCCGGGAAGGATTCGCAGAGATAAAGTCGGGAAGGTCCTGTCGATCCGCCGTGGGGGGTCTCCGCGGCAAAGACCCGTGGACCGATAGCCTCGCGAAGCGAAGGCCGCGGGAGGGGATAGGACTGGCACATGAGGCCGTAGTAGCCATGAAGGAAAGGTAATACTCTCCGAGCCAAGGGCCTCTGGGTACGCAGCAGCTACTGCAACAAGCCAAGTTTCCAGGCTCAGAACTGGATCAAACTTTAAGGCGGACAGTAGTAGCTAGGCCATGAGTAAACTATAGCCGGCTGAGCGTATGTTGACCCACAACTTAAACTCATACTGCTATGGGAAGGCTCATGGAATATGTACTAAGCTGCGACTTGAAACCGGACTTGGGAAATCCAACCGTCCGGGATTATAGGGGGGCTCTGGGAAACATAGGCTATGGAAGAATGAGGAACTCACTCCACATATCGAAAGAGTGGATGATGATAACTCTCTTCCTAATGTGCTGTGCGCCCAGTTTCTATCCCGATCATAACCCTGCATCGGAACTTCCCGCTTGTAGGTGGGTAACGGCGTCGTGAAAGCCGACGTTTCTGAAACGATCACACTGATAGAATTTAGGTCCTGGATCCGCGTACCATTCGAATCCGCCTACGATTTGCCAATCGATTCCCGATGGTGTCATCAATAATAAGGAATGGTTTGGGGCGTAGGGTATTACGATGTCTAATTATTTTGGCTTGTTGGGGGTACGGGGTTTTATACTAGGCAGAGTCGGAGATTGCTGAGATCTGCTACAACCGGATTTGATTACTGTACCTGCCGCAGATTTGTGAAAACCGGTTAGTGCCGACAAGACGCTATATTCAAAATAATGCAACCTTCTCCAATAGTTCAATGTCAATATGGAGAGCGAGTGCAGTGTTCAGAGACAATGTCGAATTGGATGATGCGGAAGTAGTGCGAGCGGTGCAGCGAGGTGATAAGGACAAATTTGAATTGTTGGTGACCAAGTATCAGGCCAGAGTTTATCGTATCGCGCATTACTACTTGCACGACCATGAGGAGGCCAGGGATATTAGCCAGGAGGCCTTTTTACTGGCTTATAAGCATATCAGCAGTTTTCGCGGCGACGCCAAGTTCTCCACGTGGTTTGTTCGCATTGTCATCAATTTATCGTTGAATCGTATTCGAACGCGGCGCTCGCCAACTTTATGGGATCGTTGGCGGGGAACCGATGGCTCCGACGAAGTCGCCGCCGGGGACGTTGAGCCGATGGTGAGTCGGCTGCCGGATCGCGCACTGAACCCAGAGCAGCAAGTATTAGGTAAGGAGTTGGGGACTAGAATTCGCCGGGCGGTGGATCGCCTTCCCGACAAGCAGAAGACGGTTTTTCTGCTGCGACATATGGACGGCCTTTCCATAAAGGAAATCTGTGAGGTCACAAAAATAGTGGAAGGTACGGTCAAGTCCTATCTATCCCGAGCGGCCGCCCGCGTACACGATGCGGTGAAAAGATATCATGGCAAACGCTAGAGTAGACAGGCATCTTTCAGAGAAAGAAGTGGCGGATTTGCTCTATGAGGGTGACTCCGCCTCAGAGTGGCCTCAACATTTACGAACCTGTATTTCGTGCCAAGAGGCCCTTAGGACATTGCAGGCAAACTTATCCGCGGCGGCCGCCGAATTCAACCGCCAGGCGGCTGAAGGTATAGATAGTGGCTTCTATGAACCCGAAGCGCGGAAGATTATGGACAAAATCCGATCCATCGCGCCAACGTCGGGCCGCCACCGCTTACGTTGGTGGCCAATGGCGGTTGCGACCGCCGCGGCCCTGGTCATAGTGACGATGGCCATCTCTCTGTACATTAGGCAGCGAAATTATAGCCGTCTTTGGCAGGAAGCTCGGATCATTGTTAATCAAATGGGCCCTACGGCTCCAGGCGCCAATGAGTTTTCATCCGTGTTTGACGACGAGAATACCAATCCCGGTTTTCCCGTGGAATCGGAGCCACAGGACCTTGTCGGTACCTGGCACGGCATAAATTAGATGGCAGTATGCTGAGGAAGCGGACGCGAATTTGGGTGTGCCTCTCCTTGCTATTAAGCGTGTTGATCTCGCTTTGCCTGTATTGGAGTCCCGCCGTAAGATCTTCGTCGTCCAGTGAGATTAGCGCGGATCGCCAGTATGAGGCGGCCAACTCTTATCGGGCAGAGGGCAAGAACGATGAAGCGGCCAATGAATATCGCCTTTTCTTGGAAATACACGACGAACGGGCTTCCACGGATCACTTACACAAGCTGATGGAAGCCGGGTTGTTCCTGCTCAATCATCAAATTCATGCTAATGACCAGCCATTCCTTAAGGAAATTGACCGAAGGCTAAGGAATCAGCCCTCCTTGCGTGCTTCATTTAATGTTCAGATATCCCTATACTATGAATGGGCCAACCAAATTCCGCGGGCTACGCTGTATGCCAAAGGAGCCATCCCGCTCTTGGCGCAACCCGATGCGGCGGGCAATCTAGCGCCCGCCTATTATGACGCACAGTTGCGGCTGGGGAGGCTGCTCGAGACGTGTGAAGATTTCAAGGCCGCCGCGGAAGTGTATCTAAAAATTGCAACGGCCCCGGAGGCGCATGCGGCCCGGCAGAAAGTAGACGGGGCCTTTCGTCTTGCCAACCTCTACGTGCGCCTTAATCGGAAAGAAGAGGCGCAGCAGCTCCTGGCCACATTCGAAGACTCCCGCGGGAATTCCGCGGCCGGACTTATCTTCTATTATCGCCTACATCACTACAGGCGCCGGTATGGGCAATCGGCCGAAGCGGAACGCTGCTATGCGAAGTGCGTGGAGTTGGGCGGCCGTCTGCCGGAGCTTACAGGCATTAAATGGGACCGGAAATCTCGGGAAGGTTATAATTATCGCCTGGCTTTTCTTTCGCACTTCTTTCTGGCCAAGCTCTATAAAGAGCGTCAGGAATTTGATCGGGCGCGCGAGCAATTTGAAAACATCATTGACCACACTGATCCCCAGCGTTTTCCGGTGCGCTGGGCGCAAGCGGCCGCCGCGCTGGTGGATCTTTATGAAGAGGCCGGATGGTCGCTCGCTCAAATTGGAGAGTTTATTCAAGAAACCGAAGGCAAGCTGTATAAGCGTGCTCTGGTCGAGTTTCTCCACCATGTCGCCGGCTACTATCAGCGTCAGAAGCAAAACGCCGAGGTGAAGAAGTATGCGCGCCGATACTTAGAAGCTTCTAGGCTTATATGGCGAGGGCCCGAGCCGCAAATCGTTAAGATGAATGCCATCGCTTATTTCCGATTGGCTAACGTATTGGCCGCGGAAGGGGAGCGGGTTGAAGCCATGATTTACTTGCAGAAGATGCTGTCGTCGCCATGCTATGGACCCTACTTCTTCTATTCGCAGATGGAAGCGGCGTTTCAAATGGTGGACTGGCTCAAACAAATGGGACGCTCGTCTGAAGCTAATCAGGTACTTGAAGAAGCCGCGCGCAAGGTCGAAGAATATCTGTACTCCAAGACCATACACTTGCGGCCCTTCTATGCCATGCAACAACCGAAATTTCAAAAAATTGCCATTGACTTCTATTACCGCGCCGCTTTGCACTACGACCAGATCGGACAGCGAAAAACCGCCGAGCGCTACCTGCAAAATATAATTCAGCTTAAGAAAACCCAGTGAGCGCTAATCTCAGCAAGTACAGCAACGACCGCGGGGAATCGGCATACCGTGTGGACACGTGCGCGGATGTTGTAGGAAGCTGCAAATTTTCTCTGTTGTTTCAGGGCTCAAAATATGCTCAAATCGACAAGCCTGTTGGGCGGCTTCCTTCTGACCGACGGCTAACGTGTCGGCCAACAATCGCTCCGCCAGTCGGTGCCGACGCACGATGTCCTCGGCGCGCCGTTTCCCTTTCTCGGTTACTACTACTTCACCGTTACTGAGAACAATCCATCCGCCTTCCATCATGGTCCGTAGGCGCCGGCGATTGTCGATCACGTCTGGAACCCGAATCAGATCGGCGGCCGGTGTCTTGCCTCTTTCGATAACCAGCCAAATCTTTTCTAAAATGTCGTCGTGCAATTCATCTTGCTGCTCGCCGGTGAGGGTGACATCGGTCAGAAGGCCATGGTGTAGCTCGATTCGGCGGTCGGCATGGCGTCCGATTTCCGGATCATGGGTTACCAGTATGATGGTGCGTCCCTGTGCGTGAAGCTTATCAAATATTTCCATAACGATGGTTTCATTCTGCTCATCGAGATTGCCGGTGGGTTCGTCGGCGAGGATGATTGGCGGTTCGTTAATAATGGCGCGGGCAATACAGACGCGCTGCTGCTCGCCGCCCGAAAGTTGCGATGGCAAATGCGTGAGACGATGGGTCAGCCCCACACTCTCCAGAGCTTCTTTCGCTTCGCTCTCGTTGGTCATACTGTGGAAATATTGCGCCAGCATTACATTCTCCAGCACCGTCAAATACGGTATCAGGTGGTATTGCTGAAAGATGAGGCCAATGGTTTCACGCCGAAAAGCCGTCGCCTGTTTAGGGGTAAGCTGCGTAAGCGCAACTCCATCCACCATGACGGTGCCTTCCGTTGGCTTATCCAGGCATCCAATAAGGTTTACCAGTGTGCTTTTTCCCGATCCGGAAGGCCCCATGATGGCCAACCATTCGCCTTTGCGGATTTCCAGAGATAATCGCTTCAGCGCGTATACGGCGCCATATTGCTTGGTGGCGCCGACCATCGAGATAAAACTCATTTACTCTCCTTTGAGAAGCACCGCCGGCTGAATATCCAGGGCCCGCCGAACGGCAAGCAGGCTGGCGGACATAAGCAACAAACAGGCGATCAAGATAATTAACGGCAGCAATTCGGGCCGCAGCGCAATCGTCGAGTGGAAAAGTCTTTGCTCCAGCAAGAAAGCCATGCCCAGGCCGCATAAATATCCGATGAGCCCGCCAACGGCCCCCAGCCCTACCATCTCAGCCATGAACAATCGGGAGATTTTGAAATTACCGGCCCCAAGGGCTTTCATTAAGGCTACTTCCTTTCGACGTTCCAACACCATGGCCGCCAAGGTTGTCATAGCGCAAATGGCCGTTATAATGAGAATAACTCCGATAGTGATCAGCATCATCCATTTTATTTTTGCCAGAACCCATCCTTCGGATTGCGCAATTTGACGGAGCGGTTTGGCGCGCAAGCCCGAGACCTGCGCTTCGATATGCTGGGCCAGGTGCTCGACCTCTGAGGCCGTGCCGAGCGCATTAATGGCCACCGAACTGATGATTCCCGTTTCCCCACTGAGTTTCCATGCGGTCGGCAAGGCGACCAATACCTGGTTGTCCTCGGCCGCGCCGGTCTCAATCAGCCCGACAATCCGCAGAGAGTATTCCTGCTCTTGCGAAGAGGAGGTCGCCTTTAAGATCAGAGCCTGATCAAGACTAAGTCCCAACTGGTTGGCTACATGACGGCCCACCATACACTGTGGCGGATCGGCGGCAGCGTCAATCCAACGGCCCTCGATTTTCCACCAAGCATTCAGGCGGCGAAGACCGCCAATCTCAGAGCCCACTATGGTCAAGTAACTCGCTGCGGATTTACCCACGAAATAGTAATAAGGCGTCTTGGCCTGGACACTACGGTCGGCGAGCGCCTGTTCAAGACCCATGATCGCTTTGGCATCAAGGAAGGCAGGAACATCGCCGGCGCTCGATAAACCGTGGTCAACTGACGGCGTGGCGGTGTCGGCGGGCACCACGATCAGATTGGCGCCAAACGTTCTCAATTCGCGACGCATCTTAAGGTCAACGTCATAATAGAGGTTGATCAAAGCAGACGCCATTCCGGTGCCTACTATGATGGCGATGAGCACGGTCAGCATTCTTGCCTTGCGGCGCAATATTGAACGGAGTACGAGAGTCAGTAGCATGAACGTTCCTAGATTTCATGAAGGGCTTGCGCCGGGTCCACGCGCAAGACCATGCGCAACGGTACGCTGCTGCCCAGCAGAGTCGTGAAGACCGCCGACATTAGAATAAGTGGAAGTAGAGCCAGCTTGAGTTGAATCGAAGTACCGAAGATGGTTTGGCCGAGCCAATAGGCGCCGAAGACGCCGCCGCCGAAGCCTAACATGCCGCAAAAAAAGCCAAGGATGGCTGCTTCAATCAGGAAGACCGCAATAATGTCCCCGTTGGAAGCGCCAATGGCCTTCATAAGAGCCATCTCATGGCGTCGTTGCAATATAGTGGTACTCGTGGTGCTGGCGACGGCCAGCCCCATGCTGAGCAATGTCGTCGATGTGATCAGCAATACGAGCAGCGTGGTTTTGGAAAGTATGGAGCTCTGCACCTCAACGACTTGCCGAATGGGCTTGACGTCGACGTCGGCCAGCGCTTCCTTCAATTGGAAAGCGATGGACCCTACGTAGGGTGAACAGTACCAGCGGTCGTATTCCGCCGGGGACATCTGCTTAACATCTTTTCTGGCCAAGGCGTCATCGGGTTTGGTTAACGCGCTGAGGTGCACTTTTCGCACCTTGCCGTTAAGGTTGGATATTTTTTGCACAAATGATAAAGCCGCAAAAATTTGTTTATCCTCTTCACCACCGCTCCGCAACACCCCTTCTACTCGCAGGCGCTGGCTGACGTCTTCACGTTTGTTTGCGTAATGAATATTTATGAAATCGCCTACCTTTATTTTTTTTGCTCGAGCAATATCCTCCCCAATCAGCACCGCTTCGTCGTCGTTGTCCTTAACCCATTGACCAGTGATGGACCACCACGAACATATTGCCTGCACCCCGGTGGCAAAGGTTTGGCCATCGCGCAAAACCAGCGGGTTATTGAACCATGTTCCCACCAGTGGCGCCGTCGACCCGTCCTCTAATTGAATTGGAATGATTAAATACGGCGCAAAAGCCAGTATATTATGACGCCAAAACATTTCCTTAATGCGGACAAGCTTGGCTTCGCCAATAAAAGCGTCATGGCTGAGCGGTTGATATTGAAAATCGCCGATGGACACGGGGAGCGATGCGCCTTGGGGCGTGATTACAAGATTCGCGCCGAAGCGGGCAAGTTCTCGGCCGATCTTGTCACCGACTTCCATGGTAAAACTCAACAGTGTGGTAATCAGGGCGCTGCCTAGGAGGATGGCTATCCCCACCATCGCTTTAGGCTTGGCGCCGCGGCGAAATGATTCTTTTAGAATTCGGAAGAACATAGTGAATGCCGGTGCTAAATAGGCCGCGCCGGATCGAGCTAACCTACTCCGGCGCGTGCTCCGTCAGCTTGCAGATTTAGTTCGGAATAGTGCTATTGTGGCTGATTGCGTTAAGCGCATGGCCGGGATTGCAAGCATGCCGTTCTCGACACGGGACGGCAATCCGATGGGATTGCAACCGCCGGATTGGCCAATGCTGTTGATAGCAATCGGCGCCACGCAATTCCGGCAGATAACGTTTCGGCCATCCTGATAATAGCCGCTAGAGCCGCAGATTTCGCAGGCATCAAGAGCCGTCCCCCAATGGCCGTCCTTGTCTCCCTTAATGACAAAGAATCTGACTTCAACGCCATCTTCGATAATCGCGAAAAAATGCATTGCGCCATCGGCGACGCTAGCGGTCGGAATTTGAATTTCTGAGCCCGTGATCGACACAAGCTGGGGTTTTACCATGGCTTTGGATCCGCTGGAATAGACAAACGCCGCAGTAATACAGGCGATGATAACAAACCCGGAAGCCGTCACCAATCTCTTCCACCAGGTTTCACGCAGGACTTGATACGCGGCCTTCCTTACTTCGGCTTTGCTTTGGATGGTGGATTCGGGTCGGCTGCCTTTCCGAGAACTTCTAATTACCATGATCATAGCCAAAGCCATGACGACAACAAAAAAGAAGACATCGTTGCGAACAATGGGACCGATCACTGCCATCTCAGCTTTGCTACTGGGCAGTACGTTAGCCTCGGATAGTTCGTGCAATCCCGATACAAGAAGCTGAACAACGATCAGTAGGAGGATTGCGGTTGTCACTGAGAAAAAACGCCGCAAGTCTACCCGAATGGTTCCCTTGACGAGAGCCACGCCAAAGGACGCGGCTAATACCAGTCCTACGGCACCCCCAAGCAGCATCATCGCAGATTCGGAGCTTAAAGAGGCCGCTTTCAGAAAAAGGACCATCTCTAAACCTTCGCGCGCCACCAGGAGAAATACGAATAGCATCAAGCCATAGCCCGCGGAAGTCGCTTTTGAGGCCGTTAGTGCCTGCATGCGACCTTCAATTTTCTTGTGCAGGGTCCTACTCTGCATCCACATCCAATACGTCATCGACCCTACGAAGGCGGCCGCTACCAGCATCAAGATGCCCTCCATGATGTCATGATTAAATTGGAGCGTAGATAGCGCTAGTCCTCCAAACAGACTGGCCGCCAGCGCGCTTGCCAATCCGATATATACAAAACGGCTCAAGGATTCCTGACCGGTCTTGCGTAAGAAGGCAGTGATGATGACGAGCAGCAACGCAATTTCAATCCCTTCACGAAGTGTAATGGTAAGGGCCTGCAGCACAGCTTTTACCTCCATAGAAAAGTTGAAATCAAATTTCAATATTATTGTAGAGCCGCTGGCGTAAAAAATCAAGGGGAATATGAGGGCATTAGCGTTCGTGGAGAAAAAAACTCTTGACAAGTACTCGCTTGATGTGTAAATTGAAATTTAATTTCAGAATCGTTGACCATCGGACGAAATGGTATACGAGGCGTAGGAGTTGAAACTGGCTTGGTTGCACATAGAAGTCAAAGAAATTTTTCAGATAAGCCAGGAATTGCCCAACCAAGCTTTCATTGATAGGGAGGTATACTCATGGAAAGTCCAAATCATCGGTCAACGTGCGTTGCGATTCTCGCTCTGTTATTAGTCTTTTTGTTTGGGACATGTGCGGCGCTGCCCTGCCTGGCCGCTGCCGAAGAGCCCCACGCGCCGCCGGATTCGGTCCGCGCCGAGATTGAGCAATTGCGCTCACAGATTCGTTTGCTGGAGGCGCGTATGGAGGCGCTCAGCCAACAGAGGACTTCACCAGCGGCTGAGAAACCAGTCCCGGCGGAAACTCCGTTAATGGTCGAGTCCGTGCCCGGTCGCGGACAGACCGACACTTCTTTATATTATGGCTTGTCGGCAGGATCCCCCGAGAAACGTTACGGACGCGGGGTATTTGGCGACATGGTGAAGATCGGCGGATACGGTTCGTTTCGCTACGAAGCCAATAACATAGACAAGGCGCCGCAAGTTGGCGATCTACCCCGAGCCCAGCGCTCGGCCAACGGATTTGATTTTCGGCGCTTCGTACTGACGACGGACATTTCCCCGAACGATCGCCTCCGCATATATTCAGAAATTGAATATGAGCGGTTTAGCAAACTTGAATTGGCCCGCACGGCAATCCCCGAAAACCTGGGCAGCCCCGGACGCCCACGCGCCGGTACGCGATTCATACAGGAAACCGAAGGTCGCGGCGAGCTGGGCATCGAGCAGGCGTGGGCCCAGTACAATGTTGCGAGGGATGTCGGTATACGCGTCGGTGTTGTGCTGCCGCCGGTCGGTCGACTTAATACACTGCACGATGACGATTATTGGGATCTGCCGCGACGCACGCTGGTTGACCGCGGCGCCTCCGTGCTACCCATACCCGCCGCTTGGCGTGAGTTGGGTGCCGGGCTCGTAGGTAAACATGCTTTAGGGGCCGGTTTCATTAATTACCAATTCTACGTGGTCAATGGAGTCACGCTGGATTTTAGCCATGAGGTAACGGCCGGCTTGCGATCCGGTCGAGGTCTACTAGCCGTCGAACCGGAGATTCATTTTGATAATGGCCCCTTTAACGGATCGCAATCGACGCGGGCCGTCACATGGCGCCTGGGGCTAAGCCCAAAGCTGGGGAGTGAGATTGCGCTATCCGGTTACCATGGGCGCTACACGCCGAGTTACTTGAATTTAAACACCGGCCTCAATTCGGTCGCATTGGATGGCAAATTTACCTATCGCCGATTTGAGGCGGAAGGCGAATTTATCTACAGTGACTACGGACGCATGCGAGGCGTGGTGGGCGCTATCGCTCGTCAGCTTGTCACAAGTACGGTTGAGACCTTGGGCAGCGAGACCCGAGAATTGGAAACCGAGGTAGAGCTGGAAGCGTCCGGCCCGTTGACCAATCAACGTTATGGGTTCTGGCTCGATTTGAAATATCGGTTCTGGCCGGAATTTCTTAACCGTACGTTTTTGGGACGAGGATTCGAGAACCCGCAGCTTATTCCCATCTTCCGTTACGATCGCGTATGGTTTAATGGGTTAGTAACCGACTTTAGATTTAAGGACCGAGCTATCACGCGGTTGGATAGTGAGAATCTCTCGCAAGATCGAATAACCACCGGTTTGTCCTATCGGCCGATATCGTCGGTGGTCGTTACCGCGGCTTATGAGCATAACCATCGGCGCCAGGGAAGTACATTAATCTTTCCAAGATCAATTGGACTGGGACGATTACCCGATCGATCGTACGATAGTCTGGTTCTTGGTATGTCCTTTGGTTTTTAGGAGCCTCAGGGGTTTTCAGGCTCTTCGGTGTATGCGGTACGCGCAATTATTTGGAGGAAGTCCCTCGGTTATGGTCATTCGGAGGCCGATTCGTCCCGTCCTCCGGGCAGATCCAAATTCGTTGGGTTGGTCAGGTCAACGGACCGGGAGGCGATTCCTCGAATGAGCGCGCGACGTTACCGGGGGCCACAGGATAAACTGCAGGCGCCGCTGTACAGACGGAGCTTGGATTTCACCTCCGCCGTCTGACAAGCGCCTGCGGTTACTGTCCATTTATTTCCGGTGCATCGATTATGATAACTCGTCAATTCGCTCTAGCCGCAAGTGCGTTGGTCTGGCTGCAGGCGTGCGGCAATGTCTACGCCGGCGACAAGGATTTCACGCCGAGAATTTACATAGAGATTAACGAGGCTCCGCGCGCCGTCTTCCCAGGAGCCACCCGCTTTGAGCGGAAAGATGTCGTTGTTACCAAAGAGATGTCGCAAAATATTCGGGCCCGTGTCGGGCAAGCCAAGCCGACGATTTGGGAAACTTCCTACATTACGTTCATCGCCAAGAAAGATACGGCCGTGATCGGCTATGCCATAATTTGCGAGGAGATTGGAAAGCATTACCCCATGACCTTCATCGTCGGAGTGACTCCTGCGGGGCAGATCGAAGACGTCGCCATTTTGGCGTACCGAGAGCCCTATGGGGGCGAAGTGCGTTACAAGGGATTCTTGCGGCAGTTTCAAAAAAAGAGCCTCAAGAATCCAATTATGCCCTACAAGGACATTGTCAATGTAACCGGCGCTACGCTATCCGTGCGAGCACTGACGCGTGGCGTACGAAAGGCGCTGGCCGCGGTCCAGACCATTTATCTCGATGAGACAGCCAAAGCGGGAGGGAAATAACCATGCGCAAAATCGGCGACTCGGCTAAGCATCGGCGGTTGGTTGGGATTCTTCTATTGATCATGGGTTTATTCTCTGTCTCAATTCTGTACTCGTCGCCGCTGACTTTATGCCGGCGGGCGCACTACGTCATGGGAACGGTATTTGAGATATCGGCGTATGGGGAAGAAGAAGCCGCCACTATCGCCGCCATTGAAGAAGCGTTTGGCTTCGTTCTTGAAACCGATCGCCTGATGAGTTCTTACCGACCGCAGAGTGACCTCATGGAACTCAATAGCAACGCCTCTAGAGGATTCGTGCCGGTGCACCGAGAGCTCTACCAAGTGATTCAAGCGGCGATCGGCTTCAGCGAAATGTCGGACGGCGCGTTTGATATTACCGTAGGGCCGCTGATGCGCGCTTGGGGTTTCTTTCGACAAATTGGCCGCGTGCCACCCTATGCCGAGCGTCAGGCTCTTCTATCGAAGGTCGGCTATCGACACATCCATTTAGATCCTTTCGCGCGGGCGGTTCGATTTGATGTTCCTGACATGGAGATAGACTTGGGGGGCATTGCGAAGGGATGGGCGGTGGACCGAGCCGCTGCTGTCTTGAGAGCGCGTGGGATCCAACGCGCGTTGATCGACGCGGGGACCAGTAGCCTATTGGCTTTGGGCACGCCGCCGAATGCGGACGCCTGGTCGGTGGGGATTAAAGATCCATTGCGAACGGATCGAGTTTTATCTATTGTCGGGTTGAAAAACCAATCGTTATCCACGTCTGGAAGTTATGAGCGTTTTGTCCGCGTCAGCGGAAAGCGCTATTCGCATATCTTAGATCCAAAGACTGGCTTACCGGTTAATAGAATGTTGAGTACGACGGTAATCGCTCCAACTGCGACGGCTTCGGACGCTCTGTCCACTGCCGTTTTCGTAATGGGGGCCGATAAAGGGGAGTCATTCCTATACAGCCACGGTTATACGGGCTTATTGGTGTATCGGGAAAAGGGACAGGTGAAGACAAGAGCTATCGAACCGTCGCGGCCCACTCGAGTGTACTAGGCCGCGCCGCGCTGGGGATATTAGTGTTTAGGCGAAGGAGTTCAGCATGTCCACAGACAATTATCGCATCGGTAAGAAACTGCACTTGATCATTGGCATGATTGGCGCCGTATGGTTGCTATTCATGAGTGTCACGGGAATCCTCATAAACCATCAGGAGCCCTTGGGGCTCGGCGATCGTGAAATCAGCGACCGCTTCTTGCCGACGAGTTATCGTGCCGATGTGCGCACGGGGTCTACGCGATGGAATGTTGTACTGGCCGATCTACACTCCGGACGCATCTTTGGCCGCTACGGGTATATGATTAGTGATATTATTGGCGGCTTGCTCATCCTCTCGGTATTGAGCGGCGCTTTCATGTACTTTTTTACAAAACATCTAAAAACTAATCACGACCAGACCGAGGCGAGCGGCACAGCCAATCATCTGAACGCTTCGGCCACCTCCGGCGTTGTTAGTCAGAACGGGAAGCGGTGGTCCGGTTCCATTCATGCCAAACGGTCGTGATGGGTCTTTGCCTAGGCTCGTTGCGTAGGTCGGTAAGGCAAGGATGCCGGCGATTTCTGTGGATCCGTAAATAATTTCGACCCCGCTCATTGACTTCGCCCAAGGCACTGTTTATACTCTCTCTCTTAAAGCGGGGTGGAGCAGCCCGGTAGCTCGTTGGGCTCATAACCCAAAGGTCGGAGGTTCAAATCCTCCCCCCGCAACCAAACTTTTTTTATGCAACAGTCAACGGCCTGCTGCCGGAGCAGGCCGTTTTCATTTTGCACGGGTTTATTCTCAGATAACAAAATACGGTAAGCCTGTGAAGAGCGCCGAATTCAAAGATCCCACAAGAGGTGTTATTCCCAGTATCGTTATTACCGTGCTCGTGACGAGTCCTAATATTTAAAAGTCGCTCACCTCTTTTCACTTTCGTGATTTTGCTATAGAATACTGTTTCTCAATTCGTGTAATGACGAAAGACGGCGGTAGGTACACGGGAGTCGTACAGGTGTGACTAGCGTTGCACGAAGGGTGGGAGTGAAGATTGTTAAGGTAAGTGGGATGGACCTGTGATGTGCTCCAAGGTCTACTGTGTTTCGGTAACCATCGGTCCGTTGAACTAGGGGAGCTGGGGATGAAATGTCAAATTCGGCTGTGGGAGTTCTTCATAGAATTACATAGCCTTTATCTCATGCGTTATTATTTAACCGCCTCGTCAGAGGCTGTGGCGGAACACCGGGCTGAGATTATTGCCTTGGCCGAGGATATGCGGGTGTTCGTGCCGGAAGAAGCCATTGAGCGGGCCCGAGCCAAATGGGCCGGAATGCCGAAATTCACGCGCGGTCTGGACGTAGATTATTTGGATGTCGTCGAAGGTTACCGCCTTTGGGCGGACTGCTATGACGATATGCGAAACCCCCTTATACTCGTCGAGGAACCCATTGTTCAGGAAATTCTAGGATCTTACCGGAACCTGCGCGTGCTCGACGCGGCCTGCGGCACGGGCCGCCACACGGCGTGGCTGGCTCGCCATGGGCATCGCGTGACGGCGTTGGACCGCTCGCCGGCAATGCTGGGCAAGGCCAAGGAGAAGTTGCAGGCAGAGCGCCTGGCGGCCGATTTCCAATTGGGCGACATCATGCACCTCCCGTACGGTCCTAACCGGTTCGACATGGTGCTTTGCGCTTTGGCGATCAATCATGTCGCCGACGTGCGCGGCGCCTTGACGGAGTTTGCGCGAGTGTTGTCGCCGGGAGGTCTGCTGGTGATTTCAGACTTACACCCCATGTGGGCGGTGCTTGGCGTCGGCGCCTTTTTCTTTCATAGCCAGGGCGCTGGGCAGGTACAGACTCATGCTCGTCAGCTCAGCGACTGGATCGATTCTTTGCGATCGGTGCCCTTAGAATTGCTGGATCTGCGGGAACCGGTAATCGATGAAGCTGTAGCCAACGCCTATCCTTTTCCTGATATGTACGAAGCCTTGCGCGGCCTGCCCATTGGCCTGGTCTTTCAACTGCGCAAGCCCGGCTAGCCTTTCGCATTAGTCCTATACGGTGGCCATCGCTTTTTTCTTGGCGGCCCAGTATTTTTTCATAGCGAGACTACGAGCGCGGTCGGCCTTCTTATCGACGGGTCGCTCGCTTTTGCCACCCCCACTGGCTTCCCTACTTGCTCCATCAGTCTCTTGGCCTTGCAGAACCGTGGCACGCGCCTCCTTTTTCTTTTTCTCAATCCAGTACCGCTTGAGGGTCAAACTGCGGGCCTCATTGGCCCGCGCGGTGGTGCGGCTCGCCGCGGGAGCTGAACTGCGCAGGCCGACGAGCCCAAGCTCGCTTGCCAGTTTTTCCAAGCGCTGGTCAAGCTCCGCACGCTTGGCCAACAAGCCTTCGTATTGCGCGATTCGTTTTTTTAACTGGTCAACACTCTTTAAGTCCGGTAATTCGCTCATGCTAAATTATCCTCCTTCATAGGATCGTGGTTAGAATAACAAAACCGAAGGGTGGTTGCCATTAATTCTCAACGCCAATGAGCCGGTCGAGGGTAGATTTGGAGTAATCGGAGGAAATGAGTTCGTAAATTCGATCATAAGAAATGCACCTTACCATGTGCGGAGAATATTTTCGTGCGCCTTGTGCGCTTTTTTGCGGCCCGTTTCTTCTTGCCGCAAAGAGTCACAAAAAGCGCAAGACTATGATTGCGAAAGAACATACTTTTTGATCTCCAGCGCTGGAGCAAAAAATCGCTACGCCGCCCGCGAGCCATCGGCTGATTTATTGCAAATTCCCCCCAACGCAACCCTCCCGGTGATTTCTAATTACAGGGATACTTTCTTAGGATCGAATTTAAGAATGTATACTGAAGTTTGATCATAAGCCAATCAGACGGCAGCAGTGCCGGCCCCGCACGGGAGCTCTGGAGTTTGGACATTGGCCGCAGCTTGTTCCCCTAGCTCCGAAGGAGCATCCTATAATAGCCAGGGGCAGAGCGCGCAGCGCGTCGCCCCTGGTATGTAAGACTATAGAAGTTATAAGCCCTGAAAGGGCGGGATACCCAGCGGCGAAACTACCGACCTCAAACCCAG
>JACOSC010000152.1 GCA_016179055.1 Acidobacteriota bacterium | reverse complement strand
TCGATCTTCTCCGCATAGCGTTCCGTCAGCAAGCTCATCGCATCCTCACCTCATTCCTAGTATTTATCAGTTGGGCACTATACAGCATCCTGCGGGAGGTTTTCAAACTTTTTTGGTTCCGGCTCGTCCGGGTTGGGATCTACAAACTTGAAGACCATTAGAACACGTCTTAATGTCTACAACACCTGAGTCAGTCGCGTAGCAGGGAAACGTTGCCGCCCCCCTCCCTCCAGTCCAAACTGTACCGAGAGGTGTATGATGAGCAACAATGGCATGTGTCGCCGCACATAAAATATTGCCGCTCTTCGCCACACCGGGAATTTCTGGAGATTGTATTTACAAGTTAAGGGGATTCTTGTATTATTGCACCCGTATGAATGGGGCAAGACTAAACCATGCGGAGCAAACGACGCGGCGGCGCGCCAAAGTGCGTGACGCTATGCGAGAGCTGGAATTGGACGCCCTGCTGATCGGCAATCTTTCTAATATTCGTTATTTGTTTAACTTTAGCGGCAGCACCGCGCTGGCGCTGTTGACTCTTCGAAAAGCTTACCTGATAGTCGATTCGCGCTATATCAGTCAGGGTCAAAAAGAAACGGTGGATGCCGATGTCATCCTGTCGACTCCCCTAAGCCAGGAAGCGGCCATGGTGAAACTTATACGCCGGCTACATCCCTCGCGATTGGGGTTTGAAAGCCGCTGCACCACGCATTACCTCTTCACGTATTGGCGTTCTCAATTGCGTCGCACCGCCGCCATGATACCAACGCATTATATTGTTGAAAAAGTACGTGCTGTAAAGGATTCGTTTGAGATCCAAAGCATACGCAAGGCGCTGAAGGTCACGTGGGAAACCTTTCATAACTTTCTGCCGATGATCAAGCCGGGTGTACGCGAGAAGGATCTGGCGACCGAGCTAGAGTACCAATTGCTGCGAAACGGCGCGAACAAGCTTTCATTTGATACGATAATTGCCTCCGGTTATCGCTCAGCGATGCCCCATGGCAAGGCGTCAGAAAAGAAAATCGGCCATCGCGAATTTGTTACGATTGATTTTGGAATATATTTGAATGGTTACGCCAGCGACATGACGCGGACGGTATTTGTCGGAGCGCCCTCGGCCGAGCAACGTCGAATTTATAACAGCGTGCGAGAAGCGGTCGAAGTGGCCGAGACGGATACACGGCCGGGGCTAAAAGGCGCAGAGGTGGACGCCTTGGCGCGCCGTACGATCCACCGGCATGGCTATGGATCGTACTTTGGCCATGCCACCGGTCACGGTATAGGCTTGGATGTTCATGAGCAGCCTTTCATCAGCGCACGCGGCGATGCCCCGATAACGCCAAACATGGTGTTTACTATCGAGCCTGGCGTATACGTGCCGGATAAGGGTGGGGTTCGCATTGAGGATATTGTCGCCGTGACGGCGTCAGGCTGCGAGGTCATGACCCAATATCCGAAGGACCTCGTCACTCTATAGGCCTCCCAACCCCACGTTGAAGACGATACGGGCGGTCCTGCCGTCTGAAGGTGACCGGAAAATTTGTGGCGGCATTTTGGCTTTTTATCCGTTGTCATGCGTCTGGGCTGGTCAAGATTAGGTCTGAGTCAAGAGTACTTTTAAGTTAGCCCCGGTAGGAATCGATTCAAGAAGGCATTACTTTATTAGGGGAAGCCGCATGGACTTGTCAGAATTGAAAGAATTATTAAGAACCGTTGTGGAAAATGACATCAGCGAATTTGAGTACGAGGAAGCCGGTGTAAGAATCCGTATCAAACGAGACCATCCCGCCGGCGCTTCCGGCGAAGATTCGCGGCCTATCACGGAGTCGCCGTTTAACGCCGGCCATTCTCTCGGCGGCGACGAGCGCCAGTCCATCGCTAAAGCCGCCGCCCAAGGTACCGCGGCAGGAATTCATACTATTGTTTCACCCATTGTCGGCACATTTTATAACGGTCCTAGTCCTGGAGTCGATCCGTTCGTTCACGTGGGGGATATGGTCCAAGAAGGGACGGTGCTCTGCATTGTAGAAGCCATGAAGCTGATGAATGAGGTCAAATCGGATGTGTCGGGCAAAGTCATCGACATTTTAGTGGAGAATAGCCAGCCCGTTGAATATGGGCAAAAACTGTACTTGATTCAACTCCGGAAAGGGTAAGAACGATCACTACGTTTCCTTCCCCGGATGGCAAAGGCTACCATGTTTAGAAAAGTGCTGATTGCCAATCGCGGCGAGATCGCGATGCGCGTTATACTGGCCTGTAAGGAACTTGGCGTACAAACCGTGGTTGTGTATTCGGAAGCCGATCGCCTGAGTCTTCCGGTGCGCATGGCGGACGAGGCGGTGTGCATCGGGCCCGCTCCCAATTCTGAGAGTTATTTGAACATCCCTGCGATCATCAGCGCCGCCGAGGTGACCAATGTCGACGCCATTCATCCCGGCTACGGGTTCCTGGCGGAAAACGCTAATTTTGCCGAAATCTGCATTGCGTGTGGAATCATGTTCATCGGTCCGCCGCCCAAGATGATAAAGTTGATGGGCGACAAGGCCCTGGCGCGCGAAGTCATGCAACAACGCGGGCTTTCGGTGCTGCCCGGAACCGACCGAATTAATGGGTCAAAACATTTCGAGCGGCTCGCCGAACAGATTGGCTACCCCGTCATCATTAAAGCCGTAGCCGGCGGCGGCGGGAAAGGGATGCGCGTCGTGCGCGATCCCGGGGAACTAAGCCGATCGGTAGAACTCGCCCAAGTAGAAGCCGGCAAGGCTTTCGTGAACCCGGCGGTTTACGTCGAGAAGTACCTCGAGCACCCGCGTCATATCGAATTTCAGGTTATTGTGGATCGTGATGGCAACGCGGTCCATTTGGGGGAGCGTGAGTGCTCGATTCAACGACGCCATCAGAAGCTCCTGGAAGAAGCGCCTTCCGTAGCGGTGACGGCGGAGCAGCGAGCGGCGCTTGGGGAGAAGGTGGCACTGGCCGTGCGGGATTTGGGGTACGAAAGCGTGGGCACTTTGGAATTCCTGATGGACCCTCAAGGTCATTTTTATTTTATGGAGATGAATACCCGCATACAGGTCGAGCATCCCGTAACCGAGGCCGTCACCGGAATAGATCTGGTGAAAGAGCAAATTCTCGTGGCCGCCGGCGAATCCCTCAGCTTCCGGCAGCAAGATATCGAATGGCGCGGCCATTGCATTGAGTGTCGTATTAACGCCGAATGCCCTGACACTTTTGTGCCCTCGCCGGGGACCATTACCGCCTTTATTCCTCCAGGCGGCCCCGGAATCCGAGTCGACACCGCGGCGTTTGCCTCTTTGAAGATCTCGCAATACTACGATTCTATGATTGCCAAGCTCATTGCGTACGGTCCCGACCGGACCGTAGCCATACAACGCATGCGCCGCGCTCTGGATACAATGGTGGTGGAAGGCGTGAAAACGACCATTCCCCTTCACCAAAAAATCCTGCGGCACTCAGACTTCACGGAAGGTCGTTTATCGACGTCCTTCCTTGAGCGGATCAACGCTTAGCGCGCGCAGGTGATAGAGACCTACTCGATGCCGTTTTCCCATGCCATGCCGAAGTTGTATGCCATCACAGATCGGAAATTATCCGCAAGGGCCACGCACTTAGAAATTGTGAAAGAGTTGATTCGCGGGGGCGCCGAATTCATTCAGGTACGCGAAAAAGGACTTGACGCCTTGAGCCTTTATCAACAGATTCGTACGGTGATGGCCTATGCCCGTCCACGCGGCGTTATCATCATTATCAATGATCGCGTGGACTTGGCAATGGCCACCGACGCCGACGGCGTGCATTTGGGTCAAGATGACTTGCCGGTCCCTGCGGCACGCAGACTGCTCGGTCCAACCAAGATAATCGGCCTCTCGACGCACAGTCTGGCGCAGGCTTTGCGAGCGGAGCAAGAACCGGTCGATTATATAGCCATGGGTCCGATTTTTCCAACAAAAACAAAAGAAAGCTCAAATCCGCCCGTAGGGACTGCTATAATTAAAAAGCTTTCCTCCCGATTGTCCAAGCCCATTGTGGGGATCGGCGGGATCAATCTGAGGAACGCGGCCGAGGTTTTAGCGGCGGGCGCGCAATCGGTCGCCCTCATTTCCGATTTGGCTACCGCAGGAAATATCGCCGGGCGGACACGATTACTTATCAATACGCTAGAAGGCCGTAGTGGAAAACGTCTACGCGGGTAACACCAGCGGGCATCATGGCCAATCGGCCGGCCGTGCCATTCCGGACCGCCGGCTTCCGATTGACCGTACGATATTTCGACACTGGCCTTAAGGAGTTCTTCATGCCCCTAGGTGGGGCACCACAACAGATGAAAAACAGAACCGCCTGCGGTAGCGGGCGGGTGGCCGAGCCGGATAGGCCGGCTCTCACCCGGTCGCTACCGCAACCGGTACTGTTTTAGTCGGAGTTATTTTTGAGGGAGAGACGGCATGGAATCAAACACCACGGTTGACCGCCAGTCCGCCGAGGACCCGCATGGCTTCGTCAAGGGACTCGGTCTACTTGACTCCACAACTTTGGTGATTGGCTCGATGATAGGCTCCGGCATTTTCATAGTATCGGCCAGCATTGCCGCCGAGGTTCGATCCCCGGGCATGTTATTGATGGCTTGGTTAGTCACTGGGATCATAACCATTTTAGCCGCGCTGAGCTATGGCGAGCTGGCCGCCGCAATGCCTCATGCCGGCGGCCAATATGTCTATCTGCGTGAGGCTTTCGGCCCGCTGTCGGCCTTTCTTTATGGCTGGACCTTGTTTCTGGTCATACAGACCGGCACCATAGCCGCGGTGGCCGTGGCCTTTAGTAAATTCCTCAATGTCTTCGTGCCGGCGATTTCATTGGACTCCCGTTGGTATCCCTTACAGACCTTGGGATGGCCGGAGTTTGGAATATCAACCGGTCAAGGCCTAGCCATACTGCTGATCGTGCTGCTCTCCGTCATGAATTGCTTTGGCATTCGTCTAGGAGCCCTCGTCCAAAATGTATTTACCACCGGCAAAGTTCTCGGCCTGCTGGGACTGATTCTGATTGCCTTTACTTACCGTCAAGGAACCCTGCGCCATCTGCAGCCCTTCGCGCCTACCGGCTTGCCGCAAGACTTGGATTGGAAATCTTTGGGGTTCTTGTCGATTTTTGGCGGCGCCATGGTGGGTTCGCTATTTTCGGCGGACGCCTGGAACAACGTCACCTTTACCGCGGGCGAAATTAAAAACCCGCAGCGGAATCTGCCCCTTTCTCTGGTGATCGGCACGTCCACGGTCATTGGGTTATACCTATTGGCCAATTTGGCGTATCTGTACGTGATGCCGATTCAGGATATTTCGCGGATTGCCGAGATCGGGAAAGTCGCCAAGACGGTCACCGTCGGAACGGAAATCGTAAAACGCGTGGCCGGCAGCGCCGGGGCCGGAGTCCTCACGTTGGCCATACTCGTTTCGGTTTTCGGCTGTCTGAATGGACTCCTGCTGGCCGGCGCGCGCGTGTATTACGCCATGGCCCGCGATGGCTTGTTTATGCAACGAATCGGTGAACTTCACCCGCGGTATCGCACGCCGGTCGTCGCGCTCTTGGCGCAAGCCCTATGGGCCAGTCTGCTTGTCGTTAGCGGCAAGTACAGTGACCTTTTGGATTATGTGATGTTTGCCGTTATGATCTTTTATGTGCTAACCGTGCTGGGACTGTTTGTTCTGCGTAAAACGCAGCCTCTTATGGAGCGCCCTTATAAGGTCGTGGGCTATCCGTTTCTGCCGGCGCTTTACCTGGTACTGACGACACTCATCACGATTGATCTTTTGTATTTGCCGAGCAAACGGGCTTACACTTGGCCTGGACTGATTATTGTCCTGGCGGGCGTACCCGTTTATTATCTATGGAAACTACGGATGAAAGGTGACCGAACACTATGAATGAATCCCATGCCGGCAGCACCCCTGCGGAGGAATCGTTGGGTAATATCTCGCCATCACGAAACGATCGCGCCAAGTGGCTATGGTACTCTGTTATAAGTCTGGCTAGCCTGCTGCTCGTGTGGGCGCTTTTAAGAAAACTCGGCGTTGACTGGATGGCGTGGTGGGAGCTGGCGACGGATCGCGCCGAGCTGGAAGCGTTCGTCAGCAGCTTCGGCGTATACAGTCCGCTCATTTGCATTGCCATGCAATTTATACAAGTCGTCATCTTTTTTATTCCTGGCGAAGTTACACAGATTGCTGCCGGTTATGTTTTTGGCTCCTTTTGGGGCTTTGTTTACTCGGCGATCGGCATCGCGCTGGGCTCGGTCTTTAATTTTTTTGTAGCTCGCAAGCTTGGCCGCCCTTTTGTCGAGCGCATAGTGGATCGAAATACTATTGACAAGGTTGACCGCTTCATGAGTGCCCGCAAGGGCAAAACCGCCGTAGCTCTCATGTTCTTGTTGCCGGGCTTTCCCAAAGACGCACTTTGCTACATAGTTGGTGGCGTCACCTCGGTCAGCTATCTGAGTTTTTTTCTGATTTCCACGTTAGGAAGAACACCGGCCCTATTGTTCTCGGTGATTTTCGGCGACAAGGCGGGCGATGGCGATCGCACAACCCTTATTCTGTTAGGGGTGATTTTTGCAGCGTTCCTTCTATTCGCATTTTGGTGGAAAAAAAGATCGCCGGACCCGGGACCATAGCGAAGCCTCTGCCTCGAATCCCATTCTGCAAGGCCGGCGCCATCATATAGCTTGCATGAAGCCTTGCGTGTATGCTATTAATGTCACTAGGGAATATTAGGGGCAACACTCGTCATGTGGTTAACTAACACTACGCGCAAGCCAATCCTCCTGATACTAATGGCCTGCTTTCTCTTGTGGATAGCGCCATTATGTGCACAGTCGCCGCAACCGGCCCAGGCTCCTAGAACAGGCATGGAGCCTGCCCGTCCTGATCGCGGCGGTCCCGAAAGCCTGGTTAAACAAGGCACGGCTTACGAAAGCCAAGGATTTATCGACCGCGCGATGGATGCCTATAAGGAATCTATACGGATGAATCCGCAGTATGCCGAAGGCCATGCGCGGCTGGGTGTGGCGTTTGCCCGTAAAAGCATGCTTGACCAGGCCATCGGCTCTCTGAGTCAAGCCGTGAAACTAAGCCCGCAGACCGATCGCTTTCATTATGATTTGGCCGTGGCCTATGACAAGAAAGAGCTATATGATCGCGCCATCGAGGAATACCAGACCGTCATCAAGCTCAACCCGAGCCATCTGGAAGCTTATAATAACCTGGGTACTATTTATAACTTACGCGATCAACTCGACGAAGCGATTGACGCCTATAGGCGCGCCCTGCGAATAAAACCTGAGGTCTCTCGCATCCATTACAATCTGGGGATTGTTTACGTGCGCAAGGGCCTCTTCCACCATGCCATTCAGTCGTATCTTGAAGCCATCCGTTTGGATCCTCGCTTGCCGGAGGCCTTTAATAACCTGGGCGTGGCGTATAGCCAGACCTGGCAATTCGACAAGGCGGCCGAGGCCTTCCGAAAAGCCGTTGATCTGCGCGCCGACATGCGCGAAGCGCGCGAGAACCTTAGCGAGACGCAACGCGACCACAAGCTTATGGAAAGTTTGATTGAAGAGTACAAGGAGTTCTTGGCTGCTAACCCTGACCATTCGGACACATGGGCAGCCCTCGGCATTGCCTATGCACGCAATAGCAAGATCGACCTGGCCTTGGCGGCCCTATCGCAAGCGCAAAAGCTACAGCCGATGATCGCTGCCGGCGGCCCGGCCGGCAATCGCAGCTTGCCCCCGAATCGATTAGTGAATCCGGCCAGCGCGGCCAGAACCGCCCCGAGCCATGAACTCGATCTTGCCGGCCATATAGGCCAGCCTGCCAAGCGGCCCGCCGCGGAGACGAACACAACCGCCGCGGCTATGGAACCAAAAGCGACCGTTAAAGAATTTTTCCCGCCCGTTCCATCTACCTCTGGAATGGTCACGAACAAAGCGCGCGCCGCTGCCAAGGACCATCGGCCCCCAGAAACGGCTTTCCCGTCGAAGCGAGAGGCGCCGAAGCTTCCAAACCGATCCGAACCGCTAGCCTCCGCGGTGAGAGACGCGGAGATTAGAACGCCCGAGATCATGAGCCCTGCCACAAAAACCCCGGAGAGAAAAAGTTCGGTGATGAAAGCCCCGGATGCAAGAAGCCAGGCTGCGAAACTCCCGGAAGTTAAAGGCACAGAGGTTAAAACCGTAGAAGCCAGACCGAGCCCCAGTCGCACGGGTGACATAAGTGTAGCCCGTATTAGTACATCAAAGCCGCTGCTGGCCGGCCAAAGCGCCGAATCAGTCAAGCCAACCGGCCCGAAGGCTTTCGCGCTGCAGATCGCGGTTCATCGCGAGCGAGAGAAAGCTGACGAGGTCGCCCAGGGCTTACGCTCCCGCGGCATTACCGCGCAGGTTTTCCAGGCCGACACCAGCGATCGTGGAGTTTGGTATCAGGTGCGCATCGGAACGTTCCCCACTTTTGTCGATGCCCGAGATTTCGGAGAAAAACTTAAGACTGGAAACATCATCGAAGACTTTACAGTTACCCGCACCGGCCGGACCAACCCTTAATCCTCTCGGCATTGCATGATTTTGTGACGGATGGTAATTCGTGCTGCCCACGGGTAAGCGCCAGCCACAGCGGTTGGGTTTGTTGGGCTTTTCAGGAATTGTCTAACGAGGCGAACCCAAAAAAACATGTAATGGGTCAGATTCGCGCGGGGAGACGGTGCTCGATTCAACAATTTTCATTTGCGCCTTTGCCGGAAATAGCTTGGGGGCGTATGGCACGCATCTGGCCCTCTGGTGACGGCCTTTCGGTTTTGCTATCATTGGGCCAAGCGGCCTGCCCTGAAAGGGCAGCGGTTAATAGCCGTGGGTGAAACCCACGGAAACAAGGCCCCCCACCTATCCCGACCCTGAAAGGGTCGCGGTCACGACATAAATAAGGAGCGCAAGCGCTGGCACAAACGTTGGTCAGTCTGCTGGTTCACCTGATCTTTTCTACCAAGCACCGCGAGAACTGGATACCCTCGGAAATGGAGGCTGATCTTTATGCCTACTTTGGGGGAATAGCCAAAACATAACAATCGCGTCTGCTGGCCGCCGGCGGCACGGCTAATCACGTTCACCTGCTCCTGTCCTAATCAAAAAACGTGGCGCTTAGCACCATGGTGGGCGAATTAAAGAAAGCTTCTTTCACGTGGCTAAAGACCGACGGCCGGGAATTGGCTCGTTTTCATTGGCAAGACGGGTATGGGGGTTTCTCGATCGGAAAGTCCAAGGTTCCTGCCTTGATGTCTTATTTGGCCAGACAGAAGCAGCATCACCGGAAGAAAACGTTTCAAGAGGAGCTGATAGAGCTTCTGGA
>JACOSC010000150.1 GCA_016179055.1 Acidobacteriota bacterium | reverse complement strand
GCTGGGCATACCGGCGCCGTCTGGTCGGTGGCCTGGTCCCCTGATGGCTCCTTGATTGCCAGTGGAGGGGACTATTACGATCCCACAATCAAAATCTGGCAGGTGCAGTCTGGGGCGCTGCTGCGGACACTGACCGGCCTGGTTGATTGGGTATGGGCGGTGGCTTGGTCCCCGGACGGGACGCAGATTGCGGGCAGCGGAAGCGAATATGATCGGACGATAAAAATCTGGGAGGTCGAGTCCGGGGCTCTCATTCAAAGGTTGATCGGGCATACCGATGCGGTGTTTTCTGTGGCGTGGTCGCCGGACGGGAGGCAGATCGCCAGTGGCTCCTATGATCGTAAGATCAAAATATGGGATCCCCGAACGGGGAATGAGATCCGAACGCTCGGGCCAATCAGTGGTGAGGTATTGTCCGTGGTGTGGTCGCCGAACGGTTCGCGTATTGCAGGCGGCTACCGAGACAATTCAGTTAAAATCTGGAATGCCACCACCGGTGGGCTGGTTCGCATTCTAACCGGACATACCAGCCCGACAGGATCGGTCGCGTGGTCGCCGAACAGTTTGTGGATCGCCAGTGGTTCTTGGGATAGCACGGTTAAGCTCTGGGATGCCGATTCGGGAGCCCTGATGCGGACCCTACCGAGACAACTCGGCTTAGTATATTCCGTGGCCTGGTCCCCCGACGGAAGCTATCTGGCTTTTGGCTGTAGCGATGGTACCATAAGAATTTGGGGTGGCTCCGAATAAGCCTTCCGCAATCCCACTCGTTGAAGCACTGATCTGGGCTCTTGCCCTTTTCACTCCGCTCTTAACTAAAACGCTGAATGCACTGTAGCCGCGCTCATTGGATAGCGCGTCTATATTTGTGACGGAAATAGTAACCAGAAAGGAGCACTATGAGATTGGAAAAGTATAGCTTAGATAGCACTTCGTGGACCGCGAACTGCTGGTTTAAGTGGGCGAGTCGAATTCTGAATAACTCACTCTGTGGGCTCGTAGCCGGCGTCCTTGGGATCTCCCTGGCTTATGGCCAACAGCCAACCACCGATTCTGCGACCGTGGATACCAATGCACGGTACGTTCAGGGCGTCGGTCCCGGCTATCGGCCTTCTGTAGGTACCGGTGCGGCCCCCACATTAAATATCGGAGCCGGGACCGCCTTCTGCAACGGCACGCTGATCGAATACAGCGGTACCCCTCCGCTCACGCTAGCGCCCGGGACACCGACGACACCGCTCCGAAACTATATCTATCTCGATCCGACCGCTAACTGTGCGCCGACCTCCAACATCACGGGATTCTCGCCCGGTCATATTCCCATTGCGACGGCAGATACTAATGATACGACGATTATTCCAGGGACTTTGAAAGATGTTCGGAACTGGTTCCATGCCACGCTGCCCAACATTCACTATGCCGATGCGTTTCCTGGGGCCAATGCCGGAGAGAAGATCAAGAATTGTATAAATGCGCTGCCGTCCACCGGAGGTATCTGCGATGCCCGCGGCTTCGAAGGGACCCAGACCCTCGCCGTCGATCCCACGCTGATGGTAGGAACCGCCACCAAACCCGTGACCTTGCTGCTGGGCGCGGTCACATTTACCACGACCAAACCGATTACATTGGCTAAGGGTTCCCAGATTATCGGCCTTGGAAAGGCGACGGTGATTTCCTCGGGTATTAAATCGGCCTCTTGCAGTTTAACGAGCTCCGCCTGTGCCACGATTATTGTGGCCTCAGAAAGAGTTGTGCTCCGGGATTTCAAGCTGGTCTATGCGGAGACGCCGGGGACCTGCGAGACGGGCTCCACGGCTTGCAGCATTGGCCTCGATATCGGCGTGGGCCCGAGTGGTACCGTAGGTCACCACATTGCCGTACGCAACGTAGAAGTCACGCGCCCGGACGGCGTCGGCGGGACTACGCCAGGCTTCAGCATTGGCCTCCGTGTGCAGAACACGTTCTACGGCGGATTCCATGACCTGGATGTCCATACCAACAATGACTATAACCTGCTGGTCACGAATACCGCCATCTCCAACGATTTTGTCAACTTCAGGTCACGTGGGACACGCATGATAAGTCGAGCGATCCGGTAACCAAAGTGGGCGTGCGGCTCGATAATGCCGGGGGAAACTCTTCCAATAACCGGTTTTTTGGCGGCACGTTTGAGGGGGCGCTTAATCAACAGCTTGACATTGTGGGGGCCGATAGTACATCCGTCATGGGAACTCATGTAGAGTCCTTAGCCCCCGCGTCAATCGGTACAGTCACCTTCCCAGCAAATAACCGGACTATAACCGGAACGAATTTCTCGTCAGACATGGTGGGTAAGTATGTGAAAAGGGCGGATTTTGGTGAAATAATAGCGGCCGCCTGGACAAGAGTTTGCAAATTTATCAGCCTTACGAGTATGGATTTGTGCGACGTGTATCAGGGTACGACCGGTACAGCGCCTGCCTCCATCGTCGCCGGCGATATTCGGATTGCGGATAACGCCACGCCCTTGTCGGGAACTCTGACCGTTAACCAAGGGCAAACCGCGGTTACCGGAGATGCCAACGCACGCTTTCTCACAGAAGTTCAGCCACTGATTGCCCAGGGTGCGATGATCAAGGTAGACTCGCACAATTCCACCTGCTGGACCTCAGTGGAGAGTGTCACAAGCGATGCGCAACTTACTCTGGTCTCGCCCGGTTATCGTTGCATTACGGCCTCTAACGTCACGGCCTCTGTGATAACCTCCTCGGGCGTAGCCCAACGCAACCTCATCGTAGGTCCCGAGTTGGGGGTAGCTTCCGGGGCGGCACCGGGCGTTTACTTTGAGTCGGGCTTGGATAACGGTATTACCGCGGCAGGTAATATGCCGCTACCGATCAGCCTCCTCTCCAACGCGGTGCGTACCCAAGTGATCGGGAGCGTCGTTGACGGCGGTCTGCTCGATAAGGGCTCGGATACCCGGGTGCTGGCCGATGTGGCGCCCCTGTCGACCGATTCTCGTTACTACACGAAGAGCGGCGCAACAAAGACATTGATCTTGACGACGGCTGGGATGGAAACCGGGGCCAGCAAGTTTACGGGTACGGTTTCTTTTGGGGACTCGACGATTAGTGTACCCATTGGGGGCACAGGCGCCTGGCAGTTCACGCCAGGCTCTGGCAGTAACGGCAATCTAGGCATTTCACTCGGTCCTGGAAACATACTATTCACAACTGGGAACGGTGCACTCGGTAACGCCGCTAATCGCTGGCAAGGGTTGTTCTCCACCACGGCCGATCTTTCCAATAGTTTAACTATCGGCAGCGGCGGTACCGCGATTACATGGCATATCTCGGCGACGTCGGGATCTTTGAGTTTTGGGACAATTCCGGCCAACTCATGCGCTTCCCTGACCCTGACAGTAACCGGCGCGGCCGACGGCGATTCCGTCTCGTTAGGCATTCCCAATGCCCTGGCAAGCACGGCCGGCGTTACGTTCGTCGGCTGGGTCAGTGCCGCCGACACGGTGGCGGTCAAGGCATGTAACGTAACGACGATGCCCATCACGCCCTCCTCGGCCAGTGTCCGTGCCGATGTATGGAAGCACTGATAGGAGCCGCCTTTAAACGGCAGTTCGCATAAAGTCTCCGGGCCCATGAGTTTGCTACTCCATGGGCTAAGCTGGACACTGCAGAGAGGCGAAATAATGTAGGTAAACGGACATCTCGCATTAAAAACTAAGGGCGTGCCGGACAGAGCCTAGCCCGCGCATCGGAAGAACAGAATGGCAAAGCGTCTTCGACAGAGCAATCAAACGATTATTGATCAGCGAATTCGTGAAGGGCGCGGTCAAGGCCAAGGAGCCAGCTACCACCGTGGCTGTTCGTTCAGGATGTGCCGTTCCAAGGGCTCACCAGTCGCCTACGCGGCGTGAAAACCGATCGGGTCTATCACCTCTTCGGGGCGCTGGAAACCCGCTACTTCTACCTCTTAGAGTGGTCGCCACTGGCTGTGTGTGCTAGGGAATGCCCCGGTATTGGCCGCTCTGCGGACGGCCTTTCGAAAGCAGCCCTATGGTATAATAAAAAACTCATTACAGCTAGGCTATGATAGCGCAAATTGGGTAGCTGGACGATTCGGCTAAGGTAGGCATAGGAGTCAACGTGGCCAGACATAGTGTTGATATGTTAAAAACAGCCCCCGTAGCGGAGCGCAAGAATATCTCTGCCAACGACATTCGCCGCCATATTGCCGAAATCCTGGAAGCCTTGGGAGAGTCGGTTGCGCGCGAGGGTTTAAAGAACACGCCGCTGAGAGTGGAACGAATGCTCAAGACTCTAACCAGCGGCAATAACGTGGATATAGACAAACTTTTCGGCTCGGCCAAATTCAAGGTAGATTATGATGAGATGGTCGTTGTAAAGAATATTGATTTTTTTAGCTTGTGCGAGCACCATCTTTTACCTTTCTTCGGTCGTTGCCACGTGGCTTACGTGCCCAACAAATACGTCGTCGGTTTGAGTAAGATTCCTCGACTCGTAGAAGCCCTCAGCCGCCGGTTGCAAGTGCAGGAGAGGCTCACCGCGCAAATTGCGCAAACGCTGCAAGAGAAGATCCAACCACTCGGCGTCGGTGTGGTCATCGAAGCGCAGCACATGTGCATGATCATGCGCGGTGTACAAAAAATCAACTCGCAAGCCATTACCAGCACCATGTTGGGCGCCTTCCGGTCGGATCCGAAGACTCGTTTGGAATTCTTGGACCTAATACGATGAGCTAAAATCTGGCGAGTCACTGTCGCTGACCCGCAAGGCGTCGTTGACGATCACGTGGCCTACAGTATTTCGTAGCCGGGACCGCCGCCGCCCTCGGGTGGAACCCAGTCGATGATTTGATAGGGGTCCATGATGTCACAGGTTTTGCAGTGGACACAGTTGCTGGCGTTGATTTGCAGTTTGGTCTGACCGCTGCCGTCAGCATCGACCATTTCATACACGGCCGCCGGACAGAATCGCTGGCAAGGGTTGTCGTACTCTTCTCGGCAGCGCGTATGGCAAATGTTGTAGTCGCGCACTAGCAGATGGATTGGCTGGTCCTCTTCGTGATCCGTCGCGGAGTGATGTACGTCTGTCAACTTGTCAAAGGTTTGCGATCCGTCGATGGGCGCGGCTGCGACTGCCGATTTCCCAGTGGGCCAGTAATCGCGGACCTTCTTCATATATTCATGGCCGGCCCGGGAACGCATCGGATCAATTAAACCTCGCCCGCCGGTAAACATCTGAAGACCGGTATGGAACATACCCACCCATAGACCATGTTCAAAGTTCTGATGAAAATTACGGACCTGATAGAGTTCCTTTTTTATCCAACTATTTTCAATCCGCGTGTGGAAGGACTGCAGTTGCGCCTCAGAGAATTTGTCCTCTTTAAGCGCTTCAAAAATGGTCTCGGCCGCCAGCATGCCGGACTTCATTGCCATATGAATTCCTTTCAAGCGCTGGGGATTAAGAAAACCTCCGGAGTCGCCGATCACTAGCGCGCCGTCCACCGTCAGACGAGGCATGGCATAGTACCCCCCTTCCGGAAGGGTCTTGGCGCCGTACTTGATCACCTTTCCACCCTTCAACAAACCCTTCATCAGCGGGTGCGTCTTGAACCGGTTGAATTCATTTTGCGGATCGAGATACGGATCTTTATAATCCAGGCCGATAACTAATCCAATCGAGAGGAGGGTTTCTTCCAACGAGTAGACAAAACTGCCGCCAAAAGTATCGCTCTTGAGCGGCCAACCCATGGTGTGGATTACGGTGCCACGGTTAATCGTGCCGGCGGGAATCTCCCACAGCTCCTTCACGCCGATGGCATAGACCTGAGGATTAATGTTGCGATCGAGGTGAAATTTATTAATCAAGGTTTTGGTGAGTGACCCGCGCGAGCCTTCGCCAAGGACGGTGACTTTAGCTCGCACATCCATGCCGGGCTGATAATTTGATTTGGGCTGGCCCTTCTTATCAATGCCCATGTCGCCCGTGCGCACTCCGACGACCTGATGGCCTTCGTAGAGCAGCTCACGGCCGGCGAAGCCGGGAAAGATATCGATACCGCACGCTTCCACGTGGGTGCCCAGCCACTTGACTAGCTTGCCCAGCGATATAATAGATAGCCCGACGTTGTGCAATGCCGGTGGCGTGGGGATTCGTATTTTACTGTTCGCGGTTAAGTAATAGACGAAATCTTCTTTTACTTTAGTATCCAGAGGGGCCGCCGATAGCTCTTCCGGCGTGAACAGCTCGTGCAAAGCGATGGGATCGAGTACGGCGCCGGATAACGAATGTGCGCCTAGCTCCGCCCCTTTTTCAAGGATCGCGATCGAGGGCTGTAAGCGCTCCCCGGAAACCGATCCGCTCTCGACCTGGCGATTGTGCTTTTCCACCAATCGGGATAGGTAAATGGCGCCGCAGAGACTGGCCGGTCCCGCCCCGACGAATAAGATGTCAAATTCCAAACTTTCTCTTTCACCCATGGTGTCCTCTACCCAATCAAAGAAACCTTATCACGCAGGAAAACAAGATGGTCAAAATGGCGCATGGGCCGTGCCGCATTCAAGCGTTTTCGTAACCGTTCACGGGGGTCAGGGGTCGGGGGTCAGGCGATATCGATTGGATTTTTTTCCAGGCCGTCCGCAATCCGTTAAGCATCCGCCCCACTACCCAATCTCTAAATCACGATAATTACTAACAGCCATCGGCACCTCGATGCCCTCAGCCTCTGATCCCTGACCCCCGATCCCCGTGAACAGTCAGGCGTTTTCTTTCATCAACGCGCGATCGGGCTCTTGCGCGCCTTCCTTCATGAGGAGCTTATCCATCGTAAGAATCATTTCCTGGCGACTATAGGCGGCAAATTCCAAAATCCCCGTATCCATTCGAATGGCATCCTCCGGGCAAACTTCGACGCAGAAACCGCAAAATACACAGACTCCCAAATCAATGTCGAACTTGAGCGGTTGCTTTTCAATATGCGGGTCCGGGTGTTCACCCGCGGTAATATATATACAATTCGCCGGACAGATGGTCTCGCACATCATGCAGGCCACGCAGCGCGGCGATCCGTCCGCCCGCATGGTTAGGCGATGGCGCGTCCGTAAGCGCGGCGAGAAAGGTCGCCGCTCTTCAGGATATTGAAAGGTGACCATGCCCTTTTCCTGGAGTCGCCGGCCAAACAGATGCGCCACATGAATTCTCATGTTTCTAAAGAAGTGACCCGCGGTCAACGCTAATCCCTTAACGATGGCTCCCAAAGGGATTTGATGGTTACGTCGCAACGCTCCTCCTTGAAAATACTTGAAATTCGTTGGTCATAGGGCGCCTCTTCCCGTCGGAAGTCCTCAGAGTAGCACCACGAGTCCGGTAATAGCTAGGTTAAGCAGCGAGAGCGGCAACATGAACTTCCAACCCAGCGCCATCAGTTGATCGTAGCGAAACCGCGGCAAGGTCCAGCGGATCAGCAGGAGCAGCCAGCAAAAGCAGAACACCTTGAGACCAAAAGCCGCCACCTGCAGAAAGCTGACCAAAACCGGATTGATGGCCAGGCGCAGGCCGCCCAGGTGAAATCCATCGGCGTGCAAATAGGGAATCTGCCATCCGCCGAAAAATAACGTAGTGAGCATGGCGGAGAGCAGAATGGTCTCGATAAAATCGGTCATCATAAACATGCCGAACTTCATGCCGCTGTACTCGACAAAATATCCGATAATTTCCGACTCGCCCTCCGGCAGGTCAAAGGGAATGCGCTTGGTTTCCGCAATACCGGCGATTAAAAAAAGCAAAAAACCCAAGGGCTGCAACAGCACGCCCCATTTCGGTATAAAGCCAAAGAAGTACTCGCCCTGTGCCTGGACCATTTGGTTGAGGCTGAGTGTTTGAAAAAGGATGACCAGTCCCATGACGGTGGCTCCCATCGTGATCTCATATGAGATCATTTGGGAACCGGCACGCATGCCGCCCAGGAAGGCAAAATTGTTATTCGAGGCCCAGCCCGCCAGTATGAAGCCATACACGCCCAAGGAAAGCATGGCAAAGACATAGAGCAAGCCCACGTTCAGGTCAGCGATTTGCAAATGAATCGTATGGCCGCCGAGCGTGAGGGTGTCGCCAAACGGGATCACGGCAAATCCCACCAAAGAAAAAAAGACCGCCAAGAAGGGCGCCGCCGTGTAGACAAATTTATCGGCGGCCGCCGGCATGAAATCTTCCTTGCAAATCATCTTAATAGCGTCGGCTATCGGATGAAACAATCCCCAAGCGCGCAGTCCGAAAATGTCGGCGCGATTGGCGCCGATACGGTCCTGCATCACCGCGCTCTGCTTACGCTCCAGCCAAAGCAGAACGTAGAGCAGGTTGAAAACACAAAATAGCACAAAGGCGATCTTTCCCATCGTGATGACAATCTCGGTCATGACGAATTATGAAACCCTTTCGAAACTGTTCACAGGGGGCGGGGGTCTGGGATCGGGCGATCTTGCCTGGATTCCTCTTCCAAACCGTCCGCAATCCGTTAGGCATCCGCCCCACTATCTGATCTCTAAATCACTATAATTCCTAACAGCCATCGGTACTACCGGACCCTTGGCCCCGATCCCGGTGAACAGTTACACCCTTTCCATAGTGTGACAACAATCTAAGCTGTGACGAATGATAAAACCCTTTCCTTTTCGATGGGCCACCCGTGAGATCCAATTCCGGCATAGGTTATGCCGGCGAACGCCGGTTGCGAATTGGCCAACTCTTCGAAAATGGCTTCCTCGTCGGCATAGCGGAAGTCGTGGCCAAGCGCTTGGGCCAGCTTGCAAAGAATTTTCCAATCGGGCATGGCCTCGGCCAACGGAGCGAAGGCCGGCTTGAGGTGTTGCACGCGGCCGGCGTAGTTGGTAAAGGTTCCGTTCTTTTCCGCGTAAATGGCCGCCGGCAGGACCAGGTGCGCTAAGGTGCTCGTACGGTTATGATTGGTTCCTTGGTAGATCATGAGCGGCACATGGGCGGCCATATTGGCGATCGGGGCTTCGCCGTAGACAGCGACCAAGTCCGTCGAGAAAACGTAAAGCACTTGCAGCCTCCCGCCGGCGGCCGCTTCCAGTATGCGTGGGGTCGATATCTCCTTTCCAAACGGCGATAGGCCGATGAGGTGAGCGCCCAGCGTATTGGGATTTCTATCAGCCCGTAGCAGGAAGTCGTCGTTTTTCGCCGAGCGATTGGGCGGCATGCGGTAATCGACCGCGGCAATGCCGAGTACGTCGACAAACAGCTTCTTAATTAAATACAAATCCTCGTTCGTAAGCTGGGGCGAAGCGATGACGCCTACCGACTCGGGTCCATAAGCGGCGAGCGCCTCTCTGAGCGCCAAGGCCATTTGGTCTATGGCGTCGCGCCAATCCATCCGCTGGTGTGCGGCCGCTAATCGCGCGCTCGGCGTGGTAATGCGATTCTCATCGATGCTCGGATAGGCGTACCGCCCCTCGTCGCACATCCACCACTGGTTGACCGCTTCATTAAAGCGCGGTTTCAATCGTTGCACGCGGCGCCCGCCGGCAATGTGCCGGCGGCGGACGTTAAAATGAATCTTGATATTGCAACCGGTGCTGCAGCCTGGACAAATCGAATCGCTTTCCTGCAAGTACCAAACTCGGCATTGAAAACGAAAATCCCGATCGGTCAACGCGCCGACCGGACAGATATCGACCACATTGCCGGAATAGTTGTTTTCCAAGGACCGGCCATTCACCACGTCGATATACGAATGATCGCCCCGATTAAAAATGCCGATCTCATTGGTCTTAGTAATTTCATGGGTAAATCGCACGCAACGCGAACAGAGAATGCAGCGCTCCTGGTCGAGCATCACATGCGGTCCCAGGGCAGATGCTTTCTTTTCCTTTTTCACTTTGGCGTCGCGCATGCGACTGTTGTAGAGGCCATATTTCATGTAGTAATCCTGGAGCCCGCACTCTCCGGCTTGATCACAGACGGGGCAATCCAGCGGATGATTAATCAGCGTTAATTCCAGGACACCCTGCACGGCCGCCTTAGCCTTGGCGCTATGCGCGATGGTCTTGATAACCATCCCTTCCGTGGCCAACGTACTGCAACCGGTTTGCAGCTTGGGCATCTTCTCGATTTCAACCAGGCACATGCGGCAGGCGCCGGCCACGGACAGGCCAGGGTGGTAACAGTAATGGGGGACCTCAATGCCGAGACGCTGTGCGGCGGCAATGATATTCGTGCCGCCTTCCACGGAAATCTCTTTATCGTCGATCGTAATCTTGGGCATAGCTTTCTGACCTAAGATGCGGCGAGTGCCACGGGCGGAATGATGCCGACATAGGTTTCCGGCCTAGCGTTCTCACATCTTAACTAAGCCGGTACGGCGCAAGCGCTCTCTATGTCGCAGCGCTTATGAACGCAGTGGTAATCAAACTCTTGGCGGAACTTCGTGACGAAGCTCTGCACCGGCAATGCGGCGGCGTCTCCTAACGGGCATATTGTCATCCCTTGAATATTGCCCTGTATGGCAAGCAAATGATCCGGGTCGTCCGCGTGACCCTCGCCCTGCAAAATGCGCCTAAGAATTTTTAACATCCAACCGGTGCCCTCTCGACAGGGCGTGCACTGGCCGCAGGATTCGTGCGCGTAAAACTTAGTAATACGCGCCAGGGCTTTAACCATGCACGTCGTCTCATCCATGATGATAACGGCGCCGGAGCCCAGCATCGAACCAATGGCGGCTACCGACTCATGATCCATCTTCACGTCGATCTCGGCCGCCGTAAGCACGGGAGCGGAAGAACCGCCCGGGATCACCGCCTTGATCACCTTGCCGTCACGGATACCGCCGGCATGGTCATAAATCATCTCCCGCAGCGTGATGCCTAAAGGCAATTCATATACGCCCGGCCGGTTGACGTGGCCGCTGAGAGCAAACAGGCGCGTGCCGCCGTTCTTGGGCGGACCCAAGCCGGCATACCACTGCCCGCCGCGCCGAATAATGTGCGGAATATTGGCCAGGGTCTCAACGTTGTTAATTACTGTCGGGCATTTATACAAACCCACCACGGCCGGAAACGGCGGCTTCAGCCGCGGCCACCCTTTCTTCCCTTCCAAAGACTCCAACAGGGCGGTTTCTTCGCCGCAAATATAGGCGCCCGCTCCGCGGATCAAAAAAACTTCCAGGGAGTACCCGCTGCCCAATAAGTTGTTTCCTAGGAAACCCTGCCGATAGGCCTCGGCGAGCGCCGCCTCCACTACCTGAGCCGGATGATAATATTCGCCGCGCACATAGATAAAGCACGTTTTGGCGCCGATGGCATAAGAGCCGATAATAAGGCCTTCGATAAGCATGTGCGGATCACGCTCCAGAATGTAGCGGTCTTTAAAAGTTCCGGGCTCGCTCTCATCGGCGTTCACTACCATGTATTTGGGCTTGCTGGGATCTTTCGGAACAAAACTCCACTTGACGCCGGTGGGAAATCCGGCCCCGCCGCGCCCACGTAAGTTTGATTTCTTAACCTCTTCAATGACCTGTTCCGGCGTAAAGCCGCCGGTGAGAACTTGGCGCAAAGCCTCGTAACCGCCCCCGGCCATATAGGTTTCAATCTTGTGGGAATTGGTCTTCTCCCAATTCTTGGTCAGCACTCGTTCCAGCATCAACGATCCAGCTCGCCTCCAATCATGTTGATCGACCCAAAGGTCGGCACAATATCCGCAACCATTCCTCCCTCAATCATGCGATGTAAAGCCGCCATGAGCGGAAAGCATGGGGCGCGCACATGGACACGATAGGGGCGGTCGCTGCCGTCACTGACCATGTAAAATCCAAACTCGCCATTAGCGCCTTCAACGGCAGAATATACTTCCCCTTGGGGGGGCCGTATGCCGTGGCCCAGCATGACCAGCTTGAAATGGTTCATTAACCCTTCGATGCTGGTGTATACGCTTTCCTTGGGCGGCAAAGCCACATTTTTGTCCGTCGTGTTGTTGAGCTGATAGCGACTCTTCTCCATACCCTGTAGATTGGGAGAGAGAAAAGCACGGTAATCCGTGAGGCCTTGGGTGTCGCCGAGCTTGCCGCGATCGGTCATTTCTGAGGCGGCCATCACACGCCCTTCGAGATCAACATTGATTGGGCCCGGCGGAATCTTGGCCAACGCCTGCTCAATCAATCGCAAGCTTTGTTCGATTTCTTGCATACGCACCAGATAACGATCGTAGTTGTCCCCATTGCTTCCGGTAGGCACGTCAAAATTCAATCGATCATAGACATGGTAGGGCTGGTACTTGCGAACATCGTAATTAACGCCGCAGGCGCGTAGCAGCGGGCCGGTGAAGCCGTAACTGACCGCGTCGGCTGTGGTGATGGCGCCCACACCTTGCATTCTATCGGTAAAGATAGGGTTCTTGGTTAAGAGACCATCCACTTCTTTGAGCGTCTGGCGCACTTCGCTGATCGCGCGACGCGCCTTTTCGCCGAAGCCCTCCGGCAGATCGGCCTTAACGCCGCCGATCCGCACAAAGGCTACGGTGACACGAGCGCCGCAAGCCGCTTCAATTAATTCCCAGAAAAACTCACGCGCCTTGATCATGTAAAGGAAGGCCGTCATGGCGCCCAACTCCATCGCCGAGGCGCCGACGGACGTCAAATGATCCGACACGCGCGAAATTTCGCTCATAATCAAGCGAATAAACTCGCACCGCTCGGTGACCTGTATACCCAGCAGCTTTTCCACGCCCATGCCGTAACCAAAATTACAAATCATGGGAGAAACGTAATTCAGGCGATCGGTATAAGGAATTGCCTGAAAATAGGTGCCTTCTTCACAATGCTTTTCGAATGCCCGGTGCAGATAGCCGATTTCAACGTCCGCCCGTGTAACCACCTCGCCGTCCAGCTCGACGACAATCTTTATCGTGCCGTGCATTGCCGGATGGGACGGCCCCAGTTGTATCACCATCGGCTGCGTTTTGATGGCTTTCTCTACGATCATTTCGCTTTACCAACCGCAAGCAGCTACTGGCCGGGTCGCCTGCGGCGGGAACCGTCGGGCAGGACGTATGCCGTAAACGCCGGCCACAGCCTTCCCTCTATATGTTGCCGCCCGGTTTTACGATAGGTTGTCGTTTGTTGTATGGATAATCCTTGCGCAAGGGATGCCCTTCAAATTCCTCGTACAGAAGAATTCGCTTCAAATTGGGATGTCCGCGGAAGCGCACGCCGAACATATCATAAACCTCGCGCTCATACCAATTGGCGCCCGGCCAAAGCGGAACCAGCGAGTCGATCTCGAGGTCGTCGGCCGCCAGGGGAACCTTGATTCGCACCCTTTGCTTATGGGGCAGCGAGAAGAAATGGTAGACCACTTCAAAGCGCGGCGCCTTATCCGTCTTCAAGTAATCGACGGCCGTAATGTCGATCAGGAACGAATACTCAAGATCCGCATCTTGCTTGAGCAGTGTGGCTACATTGACCAGCGCCTCCCGATCAATCACTACGGTATCATCCCCGCGGTAAGCGTGGGTTTCTCGGATATGAGAGCCGAAGGCCTCTTTCAGTCTGCGTATGGTGATACTCTCGGCGGTCATGATTAATCCGTAGCGACTAAACATCCATGCTTGTGGAAGTGGCGCCGGCATTAGCCGGCGCCACAGCTTCTCCGGCGATTTTCTTTTGCAGCTTGATCAAACCATCGAGCACGGTTTCCGGTCGCGGCGGACAGCCGGGAATGTAAACATCGACGGGAATAATCGTGTCGATGCCCTGCACGGTGGCGTAGTTATCGTAGAATCCGCCCGTGCAGGTGCACACGCCAAAGGCTACTACCCATTTGGGCTCGCACATCTGGTCATAGATCTTCTTAAGAATCGGCGCCTGCTTGTGGCTAATCGTGCCGACCACCATCAGCACGTCGGACTGGCGCGGCGAGAATCTTGGTAAGCCGGCTCCGAATCGATCAATATCGTAATGGGAGCAGGCGACGGCCATATACTCCATCCCACAGCAGGCCGTGATAAACGGATATTGAAAGATGGAAAACTTCTGCGCCCAACCGATGGCCTTATCGAGTCGGGTGGTAATCATACCCCCTATTGACAAGTTGCCTAATCCCATTCGAGCGCTCCTTTTTTAATCGCGTAGACCAGTCCTACCGCAATGACCAGCAAATAAATGAACATTTCCATGAAAATAGCGAATCCCATCTGCCGGCTGAGTGGCTTGAGCACAACCGCCCATGGGAAAAGGAAGGTCAGTTCGACGTCAAACAGGATAAAGAGCAAGGCGACTAGGTAAAACTTCACTGAAAAGCGGCCGTGAGGAAGATCAATCGGATTGTTGCCACACTCGAAAGCTCTTTCTTTCTCGGCAGACCGTTTGCGATTGGCGGCCCCGCCCCAGGCACCGGCCAGTAGAAGACCGCCGGTGACGACCCCGGTTAATAAGAACATCAACCCTAAAGCTACAAACGCGCTCGACATAATTCCAACTCGGTATAAGCTGGCCGTCCCAAATTGATCGTAGGCTAAAAAAGTGTACTAACGATCTACTATATCGTGGTTGCTAAGGGGTGTCAAATTGCAGGAATTCCCGCGCAGTTTGCAGCCGATAACCAGCAGGGCATTTATCGACACAGCCCTTCGCCCCCCGCTGCCCGTGAAATGGAACATATTATTGAGGAGGTAAACGAAGCCTAGTGTCTTTGCGGCCTTGGGTATGGGCTTGATTTGAACCGCTTATGCCTGGCATCAGAAAGGAGAACTCCATTAAACATAAAGGGATACGCCGTTGTGAAAAAATTATTTCGCAAAAATTCGACGTTCGCCGTTATATTACTTGGAGCTTAGCCTATGGCCCGACCACGACGTATCAATTTGATCGGTGGTGTTTGTCACGTCACCCAGCAGTGTCATTCAAAGAGCTTTAGCTTGGCACGCGATAGTATTAAGCAGAAGTATCTTCAATTGGCTTACGACATCGCCAAGAAGGATCCCATTGAATTTATATCCTTTTCCGTCGAAGACTCCCATCCGCACTGGGTGTTGAAATTACCGGACCATCTCGACTATACCATCTCTCAGTTTATGCACAAACTCAATACGCGATTTGGCAAGTGGTTTAATAAAACTTATCATCGAAAAGGCAGCTTCTGGGCGAGCCGGTGTTCAACCACCTGGGTGGAGCCGGGATCACCGGAGTTCTTTCAACTGACCCGTTATGTGGATCGCAATCCGATCGAGCGGCAATCAAACGTGATTAATCCTGAAGATTATAAATGGGGCAGCTTCCACTGGCTATTCAATCCCGAAGCACCCTTCCCGGTTACCTTCCTTAAGTACCTCTATAAATCCCACCCCCAGAAATCAGAAACCGAAGCCTGGCAATGGTATCGGAAATTCGTTCAACAAGATGATCTCAACAAAAATCGGAAAGAGGATCTGTTCAAGCACATGTTTCCGGGCCTGTTTGTCGGCTCTGAGCGCTTTAAACAAAAGGCCAAAGAGATTTACACGGCGAGTTGGAAGAATCTGCAGGTCAGAGGTCTCTCGTGGATCAAAGTCGTACGCGACTATAGCACATTGTTCCTTCCCATGGCACAGCTTACCGCAAGTTGATCAAATTGACTTGGTGATCTTCGAAAACGTAGAGGCTCACGATGAGCGTGTCACCGATTCTCGGACGTAGGATGTCTTTGTTAGCTTGTTAGATTGTCCCTCATTCCGAAAGTAAGTTTTCTCGCCCGACAACTCCCGGTCCAGGCCTAGTCGAGCGTCCATTCACTCTCTTCGATGTGATTCCTATTACAATGTAGATGCACCCACAAACCTCCTCCTCTTTTCTTTTTTAGGTGCCAGGCTTTATTTTTCCCAGGCTTTATTTTTCTCGGTGGTGGTATGATTAAAAAGTTGGTGCCGATGCGTCAAGTTTCCCCACCCGCGACTCTGTGTGGCTTAGCTTGACGACGGACAACTGACCGCGGACAACGAGGCGCCCTAGATCATCGCGGCTTCGCTAATTCCTACACATTCTGCGCGCGGAACACGCCTCCTTGGTCTGAGGCCGCGCTTCGTTATAATAACACCGGGGCAAGGCGTGGTCGGAAGCGAGGGAGGACTCAATGATTGTTGTTGTGGGCTCAGTACGCGGGCCTAAGGTGCGGGCCGTCGAGCGGTTTGTTGAGCTTTTTGGTTCACGGCTGCAGGCCGATTCGGACATACGTATTATGACCATGGAAGCAGTAAGTGGCGTGCGCGAGACTCCCATCCGTCGAGTGGAGATCATGCAAGGCGCCCGCCGGCGAGCAGAGGTGTGTCTTGCGCGCGCCGATGAACTTGCCGACCCACGGGTGTTTGGCGTGGGCTTGGAGGGAGGGTTGACATCGTCAATGAACCGGACCTCCAAGGGTTACGCCGACATGTCCTTCTCGAAAATTGGGCTTACGTGACCGATGGTCGAAACGGATATTTCGGCAGCGGCGGCGCCATAACGGTGCCGTATGCCATGGCCGTCGAAGTAATTGATAAAGAGCGCAGTCTGTCGGCGGTTTGTGACGATTGGGCGGGAAGACCAGACGTGCGCAACCAAGGCTGAACGTGGAGCCTTCTCACCGAAGGCTCGGTTACCCGTGATGAGATTTTTTATCACGCCCTGGTGCATGCCTTTGCCCCTTTTTATGCCGATTGGCCCCAATGAACGGCCGCTACCGGTCTAAAATAAAGATAACTGTTCACGGGGGTCGGGGATTGGGCGATATTGCTGGGATTTCTTTTCCAAAGACCTCCGCAATCCGTGAAGCATCCGCCTTGCAACCCAATGTCTTAATCACGATAATTCTTAACAGTCATCGGTACCACCGCGCCCTTGGACCCTGATCCCTGACCCCCGATCCCTTTGAACCGTTACAAATAAAGTTGCAAAAAGTTTCTATTCTCCTTAGTATAAAAGCCTCAGAGACGAATGGAAAGCGGTCGGATTGTGGTTGGAGGCAGCCTAGGCATGAAGGTGAACACGGTCTCCCCGTCATGATCAGTTGTTATCCCGCACACCTACGCTTTCATGAATTCGACAAGATTTAGGAGGTACGACGATTGTGCTAATTCCAGCTACTCAGATGAAAAAGGGGATGACCATCAAGCATAACAATGAACTGTTTCGGGTCTTTGATGCTCAGCATATCACGCCGGGGAATTGGCGTGGCATGGTTCAAACCAAGCTGCGCAGCCTGCGCAGCGGATCGATGATTGAACACCGGTTCCGATCTGAGGATCGCATCGAGCGCGCCTTCCTTGAAGAGAAAGAGATGGAGTACATGTACACCGACAACACCGATTATTACTTCATGGATACGGCCACCTATGAGCAAATTCATTTATCGAAAGAAGTCATGGGTGACACCGTCTCGTATTTGGTGCCCAATATCAAGATCCAGGTCGATTTTTATGAGGGCGTTCCTATAGGAATTGAACTACCGCCGTCCGTAGATCTCAAGGTGGTAGGAACCGAGCCTTGGTTGAAGGGCGCCACCATCAGCAATGTCAACAAGCCGGCCACGCTGGAAACCGGATTGGTCATACAAGTTCCGCCATTTATTGGACCGGGCGAAATTATTCGCGTGGATACCACTGAAGGCAAATACCTCGAACGCGTGAAATCATAGACGTCACTTCAGCACAGCTCATGGGCTCTTTCCCGGTCTCCTTCCTTTAGGATCAGCCATGTTAAGCACGGATCGCGACTTCGGTCATAAATCCAAGATACTAGTCGTCGATGACGAAGAAGCCGCTCGCTACGGTATGCGTAAAGCGCTCTTGTCGCGCGATCATATCATATTGGAAGCGCGCGATATCGCCACGGCGACTCGCACCATCCAACTTGAAAAACCGCACTTAATCCTCTTGGACATCAATCTGCCCGATGGCAGCGGCTTGGATTTACTAAAGCAGTTGAACGATTTGGCTGATCCGCCGGTCGTCATTATGATTACCGCTTACGGCTCCCTGCACGTTGCCATCGATGCCATTAAAGGTGGGGCTTACTATTATCTTTCCAAGCCATTTGAAGTTGAGGACCTGCGCAAGCAAGTGTACAATGCGCTGGAAAATTTATCGTTGCGTAGGGAAAACCGCCGGCTTAAAGATCAACTCATCGCGCAAGATAAGTATGGTGAGCTAATCGGCCACAGTCCGCCGATGCAGTCGGTCTTCGAATTGATCGATAAAGTCGCGGCTACGGAAGTCACCCTGCTCATTACCGGCGAGAGCGGAACCGGCAAGGATCTCGTGGCGCGAGAAATTCACCGGCGTAGCGCCCGTGCCGACGCGCCTTTCGTGGCCATGAATTGCGCGGCGCTGCCGGAAAACCTTATCGAGAGCGAATTGTTCGGCCACGAAAAGGGCGCCTTCACCGGCGCCGCCGCCCAGCGCAAAGGCAAGTTTGAAGCGGCCGATACCGGCACCTTGTTTCTCGACGAAATTGCCGATATGACCCCCATGACGCAAGCCAAAGTATTGCGCGTGATCGAGCAGCGAGAATTCGAGCGCCTGGGCGGCAACAAGACGCTGTCTGTCGACGTTCGGCTCATCAGCGCCACTAACAAAGACTTGTCGGCGGAAATTCAAAAGGGCTTGTTTCGTGAAGACTTATTTTACCGGTTGCAAGTGGTCAGCCTACCGCTGCCGCCGCTGCGTCAGCGGACGAGCGATATACCGGTCCTGCTTAATTATTATTGCGAGAAATTCTCCACGAAACATAACATGCCGTTGCGAGAGTTTGCGGCCGACGCCGTGGCGCGGCTCTGCCAATATGGCTGGCCGGGCAATGTACGCGAGCTACGGAACTTTGTCGAGCGCTGCGTCATCTTGTCTCCTAGTGCTACGATTGAGCTACAGCACTTACCCAAGGATCTGCTCAGCGCGCTTTCCTACAGCCAATTCCCCGCGAAATCGCTGCTTGAAGAAAAACTGCAATACTACAAGCAAATGCGCTACGATGACGCCAAATCGGCCTTCGAGCGCGAGTATCTGACCGCCATACTCGAAGACCATGCCGGAAACCTCAGCCGGGCCGCCGAAGCCATGGGCATACACCGTCAAACCTTGCAATACAAGCTGAAACAACTGGGGATCAAGCGGAAGTGGACGGAGTAGCTTAGCCGTCTCGCGTTTACGATGCTTGTGCGTAGCGTTATCGGCAATTTGGGCAATGAAGCGATGTAGCCGTTTTTCGAAATCACTCTGACCGCGCGGCAAAAGGAGGCCGTGAGCCGGTGCACGGCTCGTTAGCTCGGCTTATCATCGGCAATTATGATGGTATTATTCGTAAGGGCACGGTAGATCTGTCGATACAGAAAATCATAATTAACCGGTTTAGGAATAAAGGCAGTGGCGCCTAGATCATAGCATAACTTCTGCTTGCCGGCATCCGCAGAAACCATAATGATCGGGAGATCCTTAGTCGATTCTCGGATTCGGCGTAAGATGCCGAGTCCTTCGTCTCCTTTTAGTCCCAAGCCTATATCCAGAAGAACCATGTCCACTGCGGCGCGCGCAAGCTCCTTCATGACGTCTTCCTCATTATGTCCGAGTAAAACGTTGAATCCTTTGGGAACCAGGCAGCTTTTCGCTATATGGAGAAACATTTCGCGATCATCCACAAGTAATAGCGTTCTTTTCATAACGGCACTACCTCTTAGGGGAAGAATCTTTTTCGCTTCTTCTGTATCGACCAATTCAGTTAATACTTTAGTAACTGAGCAACCACCCACGTCATAAGGCCCCCAGCCGATACAGAACCGGGAGCGGCAGAGGCCGGGTAAGCGCCGTATGGCACATAGACTCGGTCGCTACCGCTCCCGGTTCTATAAGGGCGGGCTTCCTCCTGAGTAGTTACGAAAATTGTAACTTTTCTCAGTCAATGCTACACTAATTAGCCAAGGTGTGGGCCCAATAATAATTAATTTTGGAGGAAATACCAATGAGCCTTAACCAACGTATGCCGCTTTTTTTTGTCGCCATACTGGGCGCAACTCTGGCCACGACGGCCGTCTCCCAGGACACTTCCCCAGACGCCAAGAAGGCCGACTCCCTTAGCAGTACGGCCATTCCCTCAGGTCAGAAGCAGATTGTCAAAGGGGTAATCATCAAGCGTGAACCGGACAGTTTCGTACTGCGCGACCAAAACGGAGCCGAAATCAACATCCTGTTGAATAACTCGACGATAGCAGAAGAGCGCAAGACCAATCCCTTCCGCAGCGCCACTCGCTATGCGACTACTCAATTGCTGCGCGGCCTAAATGTTGAAGTGGAAGGTCGACGGAACAATTCCGGCGCCATTGCTGCCGAGAAAATTCGATTCAGAAATGATGATTACCGCATAGCGCAAACCGTCGAGTCCACGGTGACGCCCGTCGAGAATCGCGTGGGACAGGCCGAAGGCCGTCTAAACCAAACGGAAACGCGGCTGAGCCAATCCGAACAAAACGCTCGGCGCTTGTCAGGCCAATTAGAGGAATTGAGCGCGGTTTCCAATGCCGCCCGCGGCGGCGCCAAGGCCGCGCAAGAAACGGCCGATGTGGCGGTTGCCGGCGCCCGTTCCGCTAACGAGCGGATTTCGTCGATTGACGATTATGAAGCCCGCCACAATGCGGCAGTTCTCTTTAGAGTGAATAGCTCGATATTGACGCGTGAGGCTAAAGATAAACTCGACGATCTAGCCACACAGGCCAAAAATGAAAAAGGGTTTGTGCTCGAAGTTACCGGCTACGCCTCGGCTGAGGGGAACAAGGATCTTAATCGCCGCTTAAGTCAGCAGCGCGCCGACGCGGTTATTCAGTACTTGGTGGAGGAAGCCAACATTCCGCTCCGACGGATTGTCACTCCATTTGGGTATGGTGTTAGTCAGCCTGTGGCAGATAACCGCACACGCCACGGGCGTCAACAGAATCGCCGAGTAGAAGTTAAAATATTGGTCAGTCGCGGAATCGCCCAGCCGGCCGTCGCCAGCCGGCCGTCGAGCGGTTCTTAGCCGACAGGCTGCCCTACTCTGAGCCAAGCTACTTGAAGATACACAGGTCTGGATCGACATGATGCTGCGTCGCAGCCTCCTCTCACAACTACGACATCAATCGAGTAGGGGCGCCCCTTGTGGGTGCCCCTTCCGTAACGCCCGACAGGACAACCACAAGGGTTGCCCCTACGTTGGGAAACGTGGTCGGCGCGTACAAATCGCTGGTCACGGTCGAATAAACACGAGGTGTGAAGACGAAGGGATGGCTGGCCTTCCTCGGGCGTTTGTGGCAACGCAACTTCTACGAACACATCATCCGCAACGAGGAATCCCTGAACCGCATCCGGCAGTACATCATGGACAATCCTGCGCGTTGGTCGTTTGATCGAGAAAACCCTGATGCAGAGCAACCGGAGGGCGCATGGTTCGCCTGACCAAATCCATCGTCGAGTAGATAGTCGACGGTGTGGGATGGTCAAGACCGAACGTTTGCAAGGGTTGACGAGTAACCTCCAAAAGCTTGCATAAAATGAATAGGATTTCCAGTCTATCTTGTCGTGATGTTATCTAGCCTGTGCAGCGGACTCGAAATTTTTGGGCTTCGGAAAGGAAATTTTCGAAGATCAGCCGGCCGTCGCGGCTTTCGTTATGATGCTCCCAGCGGCTGGGCAGCTTGTTCCAGTCTTCAAAAGATTTCTCGATGTGGAATTGGACAGAGTAAATAAGATTTTGCTCAGTGCGACGAACCATCATCTGAATGGGGCAGCGGTGGCCTTTAGCCAAACTGACAAATCCATGCGGCAGCCGCTGCAGCATTAAGCCATGATTTTGCCATACCCTCAGGTACCGGCGATCTTGCGTGAAGGCGAACCAGCTTCGACGCCGCTCCGACAAGCCGCCAAAGATCGGATCATTTTCTTCCGTGATGCGGACGAAGCAGTACTCATATTCCCGCAGGCGATCATTCCGCTTGTCCTTGGGTTCAACGCAATCGAGGGTTACTACCGGAACGCCGTAACTCCACCCGATGAGTTGGTGGCCGCCACAAATGCCGAGAATCGGCACTTGAAGCCTGGGCAGAACATATTTGAAATTAAGTAAAAGGTCAGGGTTGTAGAGATCAAAGTCGCGTAACGTCCCGCTAAGAATAATGGCCTCAGGTTCAAATTTTTGTATATGGGACTCGGTAAATTCGGATAAATGCGAAATCTGAATATGTGCATTTCGCACAAGCTTACGCACGTTCTGCGAAATATTCTCGATCGCCAAGCTGGCGATGTACCGCTCTTCGTCTAGCCAAGCGTCGCGGTCGAAATCTTTCTCGCCGGCGGCCGTTTCGGCTAGATCACTGGGCTCACGCAACAAATTGTCAAAAATCAGCACCCGCATGGAACTCAATTTAGGATGGACCGGATCATATTCACAAAAAGTTTTCTTCATTTTACTCATACTTCTGGCTTAGCAACGATCACCGATAAATGATAAGCGCCCAAACTAACCGCCACGTTAAACGCAAACCACTTCGCCATGCTTAAATAAGCACCCTTCTCTACTCGGGGGATATGAAGTAGCCATTGTACGGAGTATATACTATCGGCGGATGGGTTGCAATAAATTCTCCTTGGGAGACAATTTTCTCTTTCAATTGGGCCGAAAGGCTAACGTATAAATTGTCTGTCCCTTTTTTCGTCCGGCGCTGGGTTGCCAGTACATGCACGATTTGACAAGAGGGCGAGAGACTCCATAAACTAGAGTGTTTGCGACAAGGGGACCTACTTCAAACAATACTCGGTGGTTGCCCTTAGGTAAAGCTCATTTAAGCGGCTGGGCGAGAGCGCCCTTGGAAGGAACTCTAATGCCTCACAGCATTGTTGTAAAAGGCGTACGCGTCCACAACTTGAAAAACCTTTCTCTGGAACTGCCGCTTTATCAATTCATTGTTGTCACCGGCGTCAGTGGCTCAGGCAAATCCAGCTTGGCCTTTGACACGATTTATGCGGAGGGCCAACGGCGTTACATCGAATCCATGTCTACCTACGCCCGGCAGTTCCTGGAGAAAATCGATAAGCCCGATGTGGATGAAATCATCGGCGCTTGCCCGGCCATCGCCATACGCCAGCGCGGCACTTCCCGCAACCCACGCTCGACCGTTGGAACCGTCACTGAAATCCATGATTTCCTTCGTCTGCTCTATGCCCGTATCGGCCGGACATTCTGCCGGCAGTGCGGACAAGAGGTGCTGCGCGACACCCCCGCCATTGCCGCCGACACCATCTTGCAATGGCCGGAAGGAACACGCTTTTATATATTGGCGCCGGTCCCCGTCGTGGCCTCTCCGGTGAAAACACGCGGTCGGAAAAAATCCGACGTTAAGACTTTGCCGGTCGATCTGGTGAGCCAGTTGCGACAGCAGGGATTCACACGCCTCTTTGCCAAGGGTGACGTCATCGACATCAGTGCCGCCGACACAACGCTGCCGAGCCATTTGTCTGAGCTTTATATATTGGTTGACCGCTTGGTGGTACAGGCCGGCTTGCGAAAGCGTTTGATTGATTCTCTGGAAACCGCTTTCCGCGCTGGCGAAGGCAAGACCGAGATTTTCATTCTTCCCGTTTTGTCCGAGAAGTCCACAGGCGACTGTGCGCCGGGGTTTGCCATGGCGACGGGCAACGGCCGCATCGATGCCTCGCGATCTTCCGCAGTGGGCGCGTACATGAAATTCAGCGAAGCATTTGAGTGCCGGTCGTGCCGGATTGCCTATGAAGCGCCCGAGGCTCGTTTGTTCTCCTTTAACAATGCCTTTGGTGCCTGCCCGGACTGCCAGGGATTCGGCAGCACTATGAGTTTTGATTTGAACCGAGTAATCCCCAGACCGGAGCGCAGCCTATATCAGGGAGCTATAGAGCCCTGGAAATCGAGTTCCTTCCGCAGCTACTACTTCAATCTTTGCCAGTTTGCGCAGGAAAAAGGCCTGCCGCTGGAGGCGCCTTTCAAATCGCTTTCTCCGGAACATCAGCGATGGATCATCGAAGGTTATGACGGTTTCCCGGGAATCGCCGGATTCTTTGCAGATCTGGAAAAACTAAAGTACCGCATGGAGATTCGAATCTTCATCAGCCACTATCGCGGATACAATCGTTGCTCGTCCTGCAACGGCGAACGCCTGCGCCCGGAAGCTCGCGCAGTAAGGGTCAATGGTAAACGCATCGGCGAGATCGGACAAATGACTATTGAAGCGGCCGCGCAGTTCTTCGATATAACGGACTGGAGTGAGGGGGAACGCCAAATTGCCGACCGAATTCTCTTCGAGATACGGCATCGCTTGCATCTGTTGCTGAGGGTGGGACTCGATTATTTAACCTTGGACCGATTGGCCGCAACCTTGAGCGGTGGCGAGGCGCAGCGCATTCAATTGGCCACCGCCCTGGGCTCAAAGCTGGTCGGCGCACTCTATGTGCTGGATGAGCCGAGTATCGGGTTGCACCCGCGCGACACGCGCCGATTGATCCAAATACTGCACAGCTTGCGCGACCTCGGCAACACTGTGCTGGTGGTTGAGCACGATTCCGATATTATACGCGCGGCTGACCACCTTATTGATCTCGGCCCGGGCGCGGGAGAGCATGGCGGCCGTATCGTCTATCAGGGTCTCGGTTCGGGCATTGTCGACGCGCCGGAGTCTCTGACCGGTCGTTACCTGCGGCAGACCTTGCAGATTATTGTTCCTGCGTCTCGCCGAAAGGGCAACGGCAAGACACTAGAGCTAATGGGCGTCTCTGCGCATAACCTTAAAGCCATCGATGTGAGAATCCCACTGGGTATGATGGTTTGCGTCACCGGCGTTTCGGGGTCCGGCAAGTCCACGCTGGTTCACGATGTGCTATACAAAGCCTTGCAGAAATCCAAGGGCCTGACCCACGAGGAGCCGGGCGCACACCGATCGCGGCGCGGGGAGCATAACGTTGGCGACATCGTCCTCGTCGATCAGTCGCCCATCGGCAAATCCTCGCGCTCCAATCCCGTGAGTTATATCGGCGCTCTCGATGATATACGGCATCTCTTTGCCGCCACAACGGAGGCGCAAGCCCGCGGGCTCACGCCCGGCCATTTCTCATTCAACGTCCCGGGCGGACGCTGTGAGGTCTGCGAAGGCAGTGGTGTGGTTACGGTAGAAATGCAGTTCTTGGCGGACGTCGAGCTGGTTTGTGAGGAGTGCCGCGGCGCCCGCTTCAAGAGCGGAATTCTGGAAATTGCGCTGCGCCAAAAAAACATACGGCAGGTTCTTGAAATGACCGTGCAGGAAGCCATGGTCTTCTTTGCCGACACCCCTCGGTTGTCGCGCAGGCTCAAAGTGCTGGATGAAGTCGGGCTGGGCTACTTGCGACTGGGCCAGTCCGCCACGACGCTGTCGGGCGGCGAAGCGCAACGCATCAAGCTGGCCTCGTATTTAACCGGGGAAAGCCCAAAAAACAGTTTGTATATTTTCGATGAGCCCACTACCGGGTTGCACTTGGATGACATTAGTAAACTGCTGCATTCTTTTGATCGCTTGATCAAGGCGGGCGCGTCGATCATCATCATCGAGCACAATCTGGAAGTAATTAAAACGGCCGACTGGATCATCGATTTGGGCCCAGAGGGTGGTGAGCGGGGCGGCTATGTCGTAGCCACTGGAACCCCCGAACAAGTCAGTCAAGTGGCAGGCTCGTATACGGGTGAGTTCTTAAAGATGGTGTTGGGCCATCGCCATGAAAGTAGCAGTTCCGCTTAGCGAGGCCCACGGGAAACCAGCGAGCTATTCATTTTAGTAAGACATCGCCCGGATGGTGAAAAAGGCTCGCCCCGCCGGTCGTGTGATTTCAGCAGGATGTAAGCCCCGTAGGGGCGACATGGGGATCATGGCCTTAAACCACATGCCGCTCCTACGGAGCTGGGAGCGTATCTCTGGAACATTTTACTATAAACATAACGCCCCTACGGGGCTAACAGATAGTTTGGTCTGGCGACAACTTCCGACAGCCCTGAGTACATCGTACGGAAGTCACACCCCGCGTGGGTCGCCCTTAATTCCTCATTACGGTACGCCGGCCGATCCGGCGGTTCGCTGTGGGCCGTCAAGGAGATCATAATGCTCTTCGCACACTTAGTCGAATATTTCGAGAAACTGGAAAGCACCTCCAAGCGCTTGGAGATGTTCAGCATTCTCAGCGAGCTTTTTCAACGTGTTGAAAAGGATGAAATCGATAAAGTCATCTACTTGTGCGAAGAACAATTGCAGCCGCCATTTCGCGGAGTGGAGATCGGCATGGCCGAGAAGCTGGTCGAACGCGCCATTGCCCGCGCCGCCGGCACGGCGGAGTCGACCGTGCGTGAGCGCTACAACGCTCTGGGCGACGCCGGTCTGGTGGCCGAGGAATTTTTATCCCAGCCGTCGACGGGCGCGCCGCTTGCTGTAGCCACGGTTTATGAGGAGCTATTGCAGATCTCCGGCACATCGGGCGAAGGCAGCGTGGACAGAAAAATTGGACGGTTGGCTGATTTGCTCAGCCGGTCGAACGCCAAGGAAGCTCGCTATATCACACGCTTTGTTGTCGGAAATCTACGATTAGGCATCGGCGATCCCACGCTTATGGAAGCGTTATCCAAAGCGATCGCCGGCGACCGGAGCCTGCGCCCCACGCTGGAACGCGGGTACAACATATGCTCCGATTTAGGGCTGGTCGCGAAAACGTTGATGAACCAAGGCATCGCCGGCATCGAAAGATTGGAGGCGCACGTGGGCAATCCCATTCGTATGGCGCTTGCCGAGCGCCTGACCCGCGCTGCGGAGATAGTCGAGAAACTGGGCCGCTGCAGCGTGGAATCTAAGTACGACGGCTTGCGTTGCCAAGTCCACAAAAACGGCAATCGCATCGACATCTTTTCCCGCAACCAGGAACGCATGACGGACATGTTTCCTGATCTGGCTGACGCCGCGCGCACGCATCTTGTCGCCGAACAAGCTATTTTTGAAGGCGAGGCTCTGGCGATGAATGAAGAAACGGAAGAGATGCAGCCCTTCCAGGTAACCGTCCAACGCAAGCGCAAGCACGGTGTGGATCAGATGGCCAAAGACTTTCCGTTGTCGCTTTTTGCCTTCGACTTGCTCTATCGAGACGGAAAAGACCTGACCAAGCAGCCTTATGAAGATCGACGTAACCAACTCGACGAGATCATACGGCCCGGGGGTCGCCTGCGACTGGCCAATCGCATCGTAACGGACGATACGGAGGAGATTGAATTATTCTTCGACGAAAACATTTCCCATGGCTTGGAAGGCATCATGGCTAAGAAATTGGATTCGCCGTATCAGGCCGGCGCGCGCAATTTCAATTGGATAAAACTAAAACGCTCTTACAAAGGTGAGCTGATCGATACGGTGGACGTTGTGCTGGTCGGCTACTTCCTCGGACGCGGCATGCGTGTCAAGTTCGGCATCGGCGCCTTGCTCGGCGCGGTTTATGACGACCAGCACGACACCTTCCGAACCATCGCCAAGATCGGCAGCGGTCTCACAGAGGAGAACTGGGTCAAGGTGCGTCAAATGTTGGACGAGGGCCGCACCGAGCATAAACCGGCGCGCGTCGATTCCTTGATCGAGCCGGACGTCTGGACTACGCCCACCTATGTCTTCAGCGTACTGGCCGATGAGATCACCAAATCGACCATGCACACCTGCAACCGGAATAGTGAAGGGGTTGGCTTTGCTTTGCGGTTTCCTCGCATCAAAGAATGGGTCCGCGTGGACAAGAAACCCGAAGACGCCACAACGGTCACCGAGATTGTTAAAATGTTCGCGCAACAGAAAGGCGGCGGGGCGCCAAAATGAAGGATGAGGGCGTCGGTTTGTGCAAAAGGGAAAGGACTCATGGCTAAACCGGATTTCATAGCGCCATACTGAACGGTTTGTCCGCTAGCGCGTCCAGACCTTGCGGTTCCGAATAATTACCGTGAGGCTCGGCGATGCCGGGTCTACAACTTTCAATGCGATAGCCTCAACATTGCGCCGGCGGCCGCCGGCGTCAGCTTCCGGGAAATAACCGGAGTTCTCCGTAGCCAACTGGCCTCTTCTGTCTATTGTTATTGATCTCTCTTCCGACCAGCCGCGGCCGTCGTTCCAGTAAAAGGTCATATTCGCCGGGGCCGAGGTTTCCACTGTAAATGAGACAATATATTTTTTGGCAATGGGTGCGAACGGCTTAAAAATAATGTAAGGATCGGGGCGCCTGGTTACCAGTTGAACGGCATCCGGTCCGGCGGCGATTAAATCCATATCGTTCCGGTCTTGAACTGCGAAGGTAATCGGAACTCCGATCGTGAAGGGGGTTGGATCGATATAGCTCGGGGCTGCGTTATGTCGGATTAGATTAGGCAGCACGAATTCATTGAAATGATCGAACCCTTCGCGCGGGAAGAGATAAAACTCGTGGTAATCCAGCGCCGGATAGTAGTGCAGATAACTTTGCGCCCATTCGGTATTCTTTTGAAGGGTGCGTGCGTCATGGAGTCCCTCCCAGGCGCCGACTATGTAAATGCATACCAAGCCGGCCAATGCGCCGGCACACGTCAGACCGTAAGGTGTCCGCCAGACGGTTTTTGTTGACGGCCATAAATCCGGATAAATGGTCAGCCAGAGTGGCACGGCGCCCACCAGCGCAAGAACCATAGCGGCATAATAAATGGAATTGGGCGGATAAATAAACGTGCTCCTTCCCAACGCCGACAGCCCAGCGCTACTCATACACCAAAGGATGAGAACCAGCCAGGGAAAGATGCTTTGGTCAAAAAGCCGCTTCCTTTGCCAAAGCCGGTAGATGGGCAGCAGGCAGAGAATAACAACGGCCACTCCCACTGCCAAGCCGGCGGGTCGATGCCTGTATAAAAAATTAAACGGCGGCGTAAAGGTAAAAAAGAAAATTTAACCACGCGCCGCGGGGAGGCCAGCGCGGCCAGGAGCGGAGGAAACTCCAGATCGGCCCTGGACGGCAGCCCCGCCTGGAACCCGATAATCGCTGCCCCGCTGATCAACCACCAAGCCAATTTTTGTTTACCGGACCAGTCCCGGTTCGGCAGCAGCGCCGCGCCGATAGCCGCCCAAAGCGGCAGCCCCGTGCCGTGTGAAAAGCTGCTGACGGCGCAGGCCAGGGCTGCGCTCCCGATTCCTGCCCAGCGGCCCCAGAATTTGTCCAGAAAGTATAGAGCCCCCACCCCCGGCAGCAAGGTCCAGGCGTATTGGGTCGAATACCAGTGGTGTTGAAAGATTATTTGCTGCAACGGCCAGAAGAGTAAAAAAGCGCCGGCGAGCCAAGCGATGATTTTATTTTCTTCTGGCCCCTCCATCTTGTGAATGAAGCGCCCCACCAGATAAAGCATGATAAGGCGGGCTGCAAATCCCAGAGCGATTTCCAAAGGGAAATGCTGATGCAAGGGAAGCCGGCTGAGCAACGCAATAGTGATTTTAGGAAATACCATTCGCTGATCGACAAATGCTTCCCAAAAGAACGCAAGCTGGGTTTTTAAACCGCCATCGCGGCAGATTAAACTATAAACCCAGGCGTCCCAGTAGTCGTACAGCGGGAGGGCTATAAAAAAGCGATAAGCGCCCATCAGCGCCACCGCTATGGGCAGGACAGCCAGGTAACGGAGAAGCCTCATACAGCTCATAAGTCGTTAACGGATCCAAACTTTCAGATCCTGGATCGTCACCGTAATCGGCGAACCCTCGGCTTTTGTCAATTTCAATCGGATGGCTTCTACGGGTCGAGCGCGATCGGCCTGGCGACCTTCCGGAAAATAGCCCGAATGCTTAGTAACCGGCCGGCCTTTCCTGTCCATAGGAACCGCCTTCGCCTTCGACCATCCGGTCCCATCGTTCCAGGAGAATATCACATCAGTGGCCACCGAGCTGCTCAATTCAAACGAGACGACACACGGCTTGGGAATGGGTGGAGAAGATTTGAAAACCACGAGTGGATCTTTAACGGCAAAAGTTATCTGAAACGCGCTCGGCCCGGCGGCTCTTATATCCAGGCCTTCTTGCCTCTCCGGAACAAAAGTGGTTGGGACCGGAATAGTAAAAGGCGCCGCTCGCATATTATCCGGCAAGGCATTCATGGCGGCGAGTTGGGGCAGTATAAACTCTGTAAATGCGCGGTGGTCTTCATAAGGATAAACGTAGAGATCATGCTGATCCAGCGCCGGATAGTATTGCAGACAGCTTTGCGCCCAGCTTACCTTCTGATATCGATCCCGCGTTTCGTTCCATCCCTCGTTGGCGCCCTTCAGGTAGATCAGCGTTAAACAGATCAACACGAGCGATCCGGTCATGCGGCGCCGGCTAGGCAGGGCCTGTCCCCGGTCCGCATCGAGGCGCGGGGCGGCGATCAGCCAGAGCGATATTGCTCCCACATATGAAAGGGTCATGCCCGCGAAGTAGATGGGACGGGCATGATACTCGAAGGTGCTTCGGGCTAGCGCGGCCAATCCCGCCATGCCGAGACACCAAAGGATGAGAACCAGCCAGGGAAAGGTGGCCGGCACGAACAGACGTTTATTTTTCCAAAGCCGCGCCAACGGCAGCAGGCCGCCGATCACAACGCCCGTTCCCACGGCCGCCCGGGCGTAGGGATGTTTCATCAGCCAGCGAAAAGGGGGAGCGAACGTCTGGAAAAAAAATACCAGGCCTTTGAGCGGAGCGTTCAGAATATCCAGAAGAGGAGGAAACCCGCGTACCGCTCGAGGTGGCAGGCCGATCAGAAAAAGCGCCAGCGCACACAACCCCAGCAGCCACCATACCACTTTTTGTTTGTCGGACCATCCCCGCTGCGGCAGCAGGCCTAAGCCGATAGCCGGCCAAAGCGGCAGCCCGGTGCCGTGCGAGAAGCTGCCCACGGCGCACGCCAGCGCGGCGGCGAGAAGTCCCAGCCAGCGGCCCCAAAATCTATCGATAAGGTAAAGCGCTAGTACACCCGGTGATAAGCTCCAGGCGTATTGTGTAGAGTACCAGTGGTGCTGAAATATAACTTGCTGTAGCGGCCAAAAAAGCAGGAACGCGCAGGCCAGGCCGGCTATAGTTTTATTTCGCTCCGACCCCTCCGTTTGGCGAATAAGGCGCCAGAGCAAATACAGCATGGCCAGGCGTGCCGCAAATCCGAAAGCGATTTCCAGGGCAAAGTGCAGCGTGTAGGGCAAGCGGCTAAGCCCTCCGATCATTATTTTAGGAAACACCATGCGCTGGTCCACAAACGGCTCCCAGTAATAAGCGAGATGCGCTCTCCAGCCGGCCTGCTGGAGCGCCACGCTGGAGATCAGGGCATACCAATAATCGTGTATGGGCAGCGTGATGAAGAAACGCGCCGATAAAATCATCGATGTGATTATGGGAACGAACGCCAGATGGCGAACGCTCAGATGCTTATGCATAGGGCCAAGCGCATTTTTCCGTGGCATACGGAATTATCTAGCTCCGATGTATGTGACACGTTCAGCTTTGATCCTTAGCTTTCTTATCAACAGTAGTATACTTAAACGCAAGGCAGAGTACGAAAATTTCGTAGTCTGCCTTGCGATTGGGTACACTACTTTTGCTAGATGAAATGTGAAGAGCACAGGCTATGAACGTGTCGATGGCGCCCGAGTTAGAGAAATTCATCACCGAGACGCGACAAAGCGATAAATACATCTCTGCCGAGGCGACTTTACGTTTTAAATTTTTTCATGAGCGGGATCTCGTATGCCGCGGCTACGGGCATCCATCGAGGAGGAAATATTTTATGTCTGAATTAGTGGATAAAACCTGTATGCCCTGCCGTGGTGGCGTGCCGCCGCTTAAGGGAGAGGCCCTCACTCGGCTGCAAGCCCAACTCGATAATTGGGAAGTTGTGGACGAGCATCATCTGGAGAAGACTTACAAGTTTCCCGATTTTCGTCAGGCGCTCGATTTTACCGTGCGCGTCGGCGAGATGGCCGAACAGCAAGGCCATCATCCGGATATTTACCTGGCCTGGGGCCGTGTCGAAATCAAAATTTGGACTCACAAGATCGATGGCCTTACCGAGAGCGACTTTATTCTCGCCGCCAAGATCGACCAACAGCTCTGAGCGCGCCCAGCGGCCAGCCTGCCGCATTCTGTGGTGCCTACGTATTTCGCGGCAACTAGGAGCGCGACGGTCGCCGGAACCGGCGGCGTGATGATCAGACCGCGCGATTTCGTCGAGCCTTCTTGCCTGTGATGGTCTCCCTACGGCCAAACGGGGGGAAAACCGCCAAAGTTATTTCCGCGCAATACACAGGATTATCCTCAACCGTAGTTTTCGTGCTCGCTGGATAAATAGAGCAAAGCTATGTATCATCAGTGCCAATGACTTCCTTAGGGCATGCCAAAGCAAAATCGGCAGCCATCACGTGCGAATCATTTTGCACCCTACGCCGCTGCTCTTAGCCAAATCTCTTGGTGCTACGGGGGTGCCAAATTATTCTCTGTTTGGAGAGGTTTCCATCCTGTCGAAAACAATTCTGGTCCGCGGCCTTGCAGCCATCGATGGACATGTTCCTTGCTGCCGGGGCCGCCACTAGACAACTTGCAGTCTTTTTTCAACCATCTCTGGTTTTGCAGTCGGCCTGATGCGAGTGGTTTGCCTTTTGCATAGCGACCGGCCGGAATTTATGCCTCGTCCATGATCGTAATTTTTAGGAGCCTGTATGGAAGTCAACTCTATTTCTGAGCATGTCCGCGAGCACCGGAGTCTGCTGGCGGATGTAGAAAAAAAAGCGCTGGTAGGGATAGCCCAACGGCTTCCTGCATGGGTCAACTCCGACCACCTTACCTTTTTAGGCTTCATCGCAATGATTGGAGCCGGAACGGCCTTCTGGATCGCCCGCTGGCACAAGCCGGCGCTGCTGCTAGTGGTTGTTGCGCTGGCGCTTAATTGGTTCGGCGACAGCCTCGACGGAACCGTAGCCTGGGTGCGAAACCGGCAACGACCGCGCTATGGTTTTTACGTCGACCATGTACTGGATATCGCCGGAGCGCTGTTCCTGTTGGGTGGACTTTCCCTCTCGGGATACATCAGCCCGTTTGTCGCTGTCGGGTTGCTGGCCGGATTTGCAATGGTCTGTGCTGAGGTCTATCTGGCCACTTGTGTCCTGGGAGTCTTCCGTCTCTCCAACCTGGGTTTCGGCGGGACGGAGTTGCGGATCGTTCTGGCGGCCGGCACGCTGTGGCTTGCGCATTCCCCCATCGTCCGAATTCCCGGCTTGGGGACCTACCTGCTCTTCGATGTTAGTGGTGTAGTGGCTATTGCCGGAATGGCGGTGGCTTTCGTTCTGTCAGCCGTGAAAAACACGCGAATGCTGTATCGAGCGGAGCCGCTGCCGCACTGAGCGAAGGCCGCCACTCGGAAAACCAGGTGGAGTGTTCCCGGCAACGGTAAGGATTTTTCGACTTAGGGCGTCAGCACGCGCGATTTCGAGAATTATCTAGCCTTCGTCTTTCTCATCTTTTTCCAGACCGAAATAGCGGTACCACTCGTTCAGCTCGCCGACCTCCGGCTTGGACTCCTCCGCAGACTTACCCTTGATGACTTCCGTCATCTTGATATTGAATTCATGGCATTTCATGGCTTTGGCGCCATGTTGGCGAGCGTAGTTATAAACGGCCGTGTCGGAGCTCACCACGATCAGGTCTTGCGGATTTCTCCGCGCGCTGACCATGCTCTTAATCTTGGTATCGGCATCCGAGCGCCCGCCGGCATAGAGCACTCTTACGCCCCCGAGCGTAAGCCCGGCAGGAACCAGCCCACACGGCTCACCGTCAAAGACGATGACCACTTGTCCACCTCCGGCATTGTGAAAAAGTGAAATCTTCTGGACCAGCGCTTGGCGGGAGCGATCATCATTCAAATGCAGGCTAGTGGTATGGCCAATCAAATTGTTGCCATCGACAACGTATGGCATGACTGAGAATCTCCGCACTTAAAGAACAAAGAACGAAGAACAAAACCGTTGGAGGCAAGGTGGGACTATTCTTGAAATGCCGTTGTTTATCGTAGGGGCCTCGTCACGCAACACACTGATTTCGTACCTCACCTATTCTCCGGTATCCATCTTCCATTATACTCCATCCTGCTTGCTTGTCTCTTCCAGGACATCTTGATAGAGCTGCTCGTACAAAGGGATAATCTTGGAGGTGCTGAAGACTTCAACGGCGCGGCGGCGGGATTCGGCGCTGAGACGCGCCGCCAGTGCTTCATCGCGCAACACGCGCAGGGAGATTTCCGCCATGGCCGACACGTCTCCGACCGGCATCAGATATCCGGTTTCACCGGACAGCACTAATTCCGGCAGGCCGCCCACCTGGCTGGCAATCACCGGCACTTCGCAAGCCATGGCCTCCAGAGCCGCTAAGCCAAAACTCTCCAGCGCGCTCGGCATCAGCGCCAAATCGGCAATCGATAGATATTCCTCGATGAGTCCGTACTTACCCAAGAAACATACATCGTGCTCGATGCCCAAGGTGCGGCATAAGTACTCGGCCTTCGAGCGCTCCGGTCCGTCGCCAATCATCACCAGCTTGGCGGGCAGCGCCTTCCGCACGGCGTGGAAAATCTTAATGACATCGCACACGCGCTTAATCGGACGGAAATTGGAAATGTGCAGAAGCAGCTTTTCTCCATTGGGCGCCAGTTTTTGATGCCGTGGCCGCGAGTATTGCCGGTGAAAATGATTCACATCGACAAAGTTGGGAATCACGGTAATTTCTTTTTTCACGTTGAGCTCTTGATACGTGGCTTCCTTAAGATACGTGGACACCGTCGTGACGGCGTCGCTCTTTTCAATGCCGAAGCGCGTAATCGGCAAGTAGGAGCGGTCATTGCCGACCAGCGTGATATCGGTGCCGTGCAAAGTGGTAATAACCGGCAACGTCTTGGGCGCGAGCATTTGTTTAGCCAAGTAGGCGCTGATGGCGTGCGGAATCGCATAATGGACGTGCAACAAATCCAAATTCTCCGATTCGGCCACCTCAACCATTTTGGTGGCCAGCGCCAAGGCGTAAGGCGGATACTCGAATAGCGGATAGGCCATCATGTCCACCGCATGAAACCATAGGCGCTCGTTTAACTCAACCAAGCGACTGGGCAGGTCGGAGCTGATAAAATGCACGACGTGCCCCCGCTGGGCCAACTGCATTCCCAGCTCAGCCGCCACAACACCGCTGCCGCCGTATGTGGGATAGCAGGTAATGCCAATTTTCATACTATTCTTGGACAAGTAGTTACTCCAAATCAATCAATTCATGATGGTCCGTCCGCGGCGGAATCGCCGCATACACCGTATCAAGCAGACCATAGCCATACTTGACAAAAAAAGTGAAGCCGTTGAGCGCGCGCTCCTGCGAGGTTTGCCGGGGATACAAAGTTGCCACGGCTTCCTCAATCTGCGCTCGAGCGACGCTGTAGCGGTTGGTTGCCATAGCGTGGAATTTGGCCTTAAGCGTCTCCAAAGGCCTGAGCATTTTCTCACGCGCTCGGTTGATGGCGCCGACGAGAGACGGATCCTCGCCCAGTAAGGCGGTCTCCAATTCAGATAGTTGCGCCTGCAACGTCCGCGCCGTTTCAGCGAAGCGCAGTGGTATGTCGGTGCTGAGAACCGATTCCACCACGCGCTTGAACACCGCGTCGGGACCTTCGCGCAAATCGTGAAAGGAGAGGCGATACTTTTCCAAGGGGCGACGCGCTTTCTTAGGCGCCAGCGTGAAGCTGGCTCTCGGCAAGATCCCCGGACCCGGGCGTCCAAAGCTCGCATAAAGCGGCTGCGCCTGGGCGTAATAGGCAATCTCGGAAGGTCCCCCGATATAAGCGGCCGTCGGCAAAAGTATATCTTGAACCAGCGGCCGTAACAAAACATTAGGACTGAAGACATCGATGTCCTGCCGCAAGCGCTCCAGCAGAGCGGCCTCGGAGGTGGATGCATCCCCTACTAAGAAGCGGTGCGGGCCATCCATGCGTACAGGCAGGCGGCGTCCATTCAAGGTGCAAAAGAGCAGCGTGTTCAATTTCACGCGGCGCACCTGTAAATGAAAACCCGCCGCAAGCAGAGCGTCGTCGCGCGTTTGAATCGTCCGGTCAATGGAGGGCGCCTCGCGCAGCGCGTGCTCAAAGAGCGGTCGGACTAATTCCTTCAAGGCCGTATCGGCCGGGTCCAGCATAATTAATCCGCGGTTACCGAGAATGCGTTGCCAGAGTCGGGCGAACGCTTCGACCCAAGTTAAGCCGGGCGCGTAAGCCTCCGATATATCGCCGAGCAGGTCACTGGAAAATTCCGTCGTCGGCAGCAGGCGCGCCAGCCGGTCAATCGTTACACCGATAGAGGCGCCTAGGCGTATGGCGCCCACGGGTCGGCCTACGTCACCGGGCTCCGGCTCATAGGCGATCGATTCCAGGGTCCCGGATTTGTGAAGGAAAGAGGCGGTGGCAATCTCGGCGAAATCATGGTCCTCGGAGGGCAGCCAAAATACGGGCACGGCGGGGAATCCGATTTCGCTTAGCCAGCTCGCGCGCTTGATCGCCGTCAGCATCTTGTAGAGCGTAAGTAAGGGGCCGCCGAACAACCCAACTTGTTGACCGGTCACCACGGCCACCGTCTCCGGCCGGCGCAACTGCTCAATGTTAGCCATTGTACGTTCGCCGGCGCCAAAAGCCAAGTTTTGCCGGCGCAGTGTTTCGCAGGTTATTGCGCGTGGATACTCGTAAGCGAGCACCCGCCCAGTACACTTCTCCAAATCGGCAACGTCGTGCCCGCACGGAGAGTAGAAAGCCGACACACGTTGGAAATTGCCGACGAAATCCAGAAACAATTTCGTATATTCGGGGAATTCGGCAAAAGAAACCGCTTCGTTCATTATGGTGTGACCGCTGATCCTGCCGCCGGCCTGGTAGTTTGGCAACCGGCCGCCTACTAATTCCTCGGCGATGCCCCGGCCGAATAGGCGTCTCGCCAATGCCTGGCATAGCCTTTGCGCCAATGCGGGCGCCCGCCTTGCGTTACCCGCGCTGGGATAGCCTGTTTGCCGCTCTGGATCAGGCGATCCGTCAACTCCTCGGCGCCTTAAGCTCAGATTTTCAAGAGGGTCGTCAACTCGCGAACCGAAGCCGCCGACTTGTTCAGCGCCGCTTGCTCCTCCGGGGTTAGGCGGATTTCGATAATTTGCTCAACGCCGCCGGCGCCGAGCTTGACCGGAACGCCGACGTAAAGACCGCTGATTCCGTACTCGCCCTCCAGAAAGACCGTGCAGGGCAGAATCTTCTTCTTATCGTGTATGACGGCATCGACCATCTCAACGACGGCCGCCGAGGGAGCGTAGTAGGCGCTTCCGGTCTTCAGTAGATTGACAATTTCGGCGCCGCCCTGTCGCGTCCTTTGCACAATGCGGTCAATACGCTCTTTCGACATCAATTCCGTGATGGGCACGCCGGCGACGGTGGAATAACGTGGAAGCGGAACCATGTCATCGCCGTGACCGCCCAGCACAAAGGCGTGGGTATTCTCTACGGAAACCCCCAGCTCCATCGCGATAAACGTACGGAAGCGCGCCGAATCCAGCACACCGGCCATGCCAAAGACTTTTGACTTTGGAAGATTACTGCGGCGATAGGCCAGTTGCGTCATGGCGTCCAGGGGATTGCTGACCACGATCAGCATAGCATGGGGCGAGAACTTGACGATGTTCTGGACGACTCCGCCAACGATCTCGGCGTTCTTGTTGAGCAGATCATCCCGACTCATTCCCGGCTTGCGAGCCAAGCCGGCGGTAATCACGACGATATCCGAAGCGGCCGTATCGGCGTAATCGTTGGTCCCAGTTATATTGCAACCATAACCTTCGATCGGAGCAGATTCCATCAAATCCAGGGCTTTGCCTTGCGGCAAACCCTCAATAATATCGATCAAAACCACATCGCCCAACTCTTGGTCAGCAATGCGCTGTGCGGCGGTCGCTCCAACATTCCCGGCGCCCACGACGGTGATTTTCTTTCTCATAATAGCTCGTCCTCAAATACCATGTAACGATTATGACCAAAGTGACTACACTATAAAATCAACCTAGCGCGGCTTTACATATTTTCGATAATGGCTCCGGCAAATTCGGAGGTCTTTAATTTGGTGGCGCCTTCCATCAAGCGATGGAAATCATAGGTCACGCGTTTTTGGGCAATCGTGCGTTCCAGGCCTTGTATGATGGCCTGGCCGACGTCCTTCCAGCCGATGTAGTCAAACATCATGACGCCGGAGAGAATAACGGAGCCGGGATTAATTACATCCTGATCCGCGTATTTGGGCGCCGTGCCATGCGTGGCCTCAAACAGGCCGACGCGGTCACTAATATTGGCGCCGGGGGCGATCCCCAGCCCGCCAACCTGCGCGGCGCACGCATCCGACAGATAGTCGCCGTTAAGGTTGGGCGTGGCGAGTACGTCATACTCGTCCGGGCGCAACAGGACTTGTTGAAACATGGAATCGGCAATGCGATCACGAATCACGACTTTACCATCGGGCAGCTTGCCTTTGTAGTTACTGTAAAGATCATCTTCCGTGATGACACTATCGGCGAACTCTTGTTTGGCCAGCTCGTAACCCCACTCGCGGAAGGCGCCTTCGGTGTACTTCATGATGTTTCCCTTATGAACCATAGTTACGGTTTTGCGGCCACTATCCAGAGCATATTGGAGGGCTTTGCGCACAATGCGTTTGCTGCCGGTTTCCGAGATGGGTTTGATTCCGATGCCGGAGTCGGGGCGTATGGTCTTGCCCAGCTCCTTGCCGATGAACTCGATAAGCCGCTTGGCGTCGGAGGTGCCTTCTTGAAATTCAATCCCGGCGTAAACATCTTCGGTGTTTTCGCGATAGATAACTACGTTCAATTTTTCCGGGCATTTCACCGGCGAGGGTACGCCGCGGAAGTAGCGGACCGGGCGCACGCAGGCGTACAGGTCCAGCACTTGCCTCAGCGTGACATTCAAGCTGCGTATGCCGCCGCCCACGGGCGTGGTGAGTGGTCCTTTGATGGCCACCGAGAAATGGTCAATGGCTTTTGTGGTGTCGGCGGGCAGCCACTCGCCGAACATGTTGAAGGCTTTTTCGCCGGCGTAGACTTCAAACCAACAAACTTTCTTCTTACTCCCCCAAACCTTGTGCACTGCCGCGTCGAAGACCCGTTGGGAGGCCCGCCAGATATCGCGTCCTGTGCCATCACCTTCAATAAAAGGAATAATGGGATTGTCGGGAATCTGAAATTTTCCGTTCACGAATTGGATGGGTTGCCCCTCTTTGGGACCTGCAATTTTCTCAAAAGTAACCATTAATGCCTCCATACAAACAAAATAAGGGTCATGCGCAGCACTCGCGTGAGCCGAGCTGCACTAAGAAAAACTAAGATAGCTAACGTAGCGCAGTCTATATAACACCCGAACCAAACCAAAGTCAAGAATCCGTATCGACTCATGTAAAATGTTACCGAAGGATGGATCGTCAACTCATCTAAAATGTTACCCAAAGGGACCCGGCGTTGCCGGGTCCGGGAAGGTAGCGGATGTGTCAACCATGGACGAGGGAATGTATTAAAGTCATCTATCTTCCCGACGAGTCGGGCCGCGGAAGGAAAAGAAAACCATCTTTAGATGAATTGTACAGGTTCACGCGGTGCTGGTCACCAACGAGAGTACCGCCTGACCGGCACGCGCCGATTGTTAGCGGACGCCGCCGGATCGATCGATTGCTTCGCCCCAAGGGCGGGGGTTCGCGCGTCGTTCAGGCCCACGCGCCATACTTCGGAGTAACTTTGGCCGGCCTCTTCGATACGTCCGTTGCTTGCAACGCCTGGCTTCACCCGGTGTTGGCGAGCAAAGGGATTGCTTTATAATACAACTAGCACTAAGGGTATGAAATCAAATTAGATTAACATTTCAAGCGGTTAATCGGACAATCTGCTTCCCATCCTCTTTCACGCTGGACATCGGCAAGTCGCTGATCAAATTCCTGTATGTAGAGAGTGTTACCCCAGTACCAAACGAGGAGGCCATCGAGAACCTGAAGTTCTCGAAGTGCCTGTCGCCAAGCATCGCTGCTGAGGTATTCGGTGCTCGCTTTACCGACCCACAAGCGATCTACAGCATTTTGCGGGAGCCGCTGAGAGTGGTCATCGATCAGTGATCCGAAGGCGGTTGACTATGATGGCATACCTGCTATAATCGTCCTAGGCTCAAGGTTTTGAGTAGGGAGAAATATGCAAGATAGAGAACGTACCTACGTGACCAATACGGGAATGGTTTTCCGATTAGAGCCGCAAGATAAACAGGCAAGTACTCAACGGGATGTTGTTCACAATCTTTTCTATGTTAAGCGTGGGCAGAAAAAAGATCTTATCACGCTGCTGGTGTCTATAGGAATTTCTGGGTTTACTCTTCGATTAATCAACCGTAATGATAAAGATAATGATGATACTCTTTATCGTGTTTGCGTCAATCGGATCCGCGAAGCTCTCGATAAAAGTGAGCTAGACTTTGAAAAGCCGCAAGAGCCTTCGGAGGTGTTTCAGGAAATATATGTTGACAGCGAGTGGTTTGCGAAGTACATGGACCTTGTAGAGGCTAACCCAGAGAAAGAGCGCGAGATACGCGAATTCATTGCGCAGAAAGTATATTGGCTTGGGTATATCTCAGGCGGAATGAAGGGCGCCGTAAATTTAAATGATCCGATCGATTGGGAATATTTGCGAGTAGAAAAGGAAGCCTTTAAGCGCAACGCGGAGTTTCTGCAGCAGGAAGGTTGGGTCACATGCTCACCGCAAGATCCATTGTCCGTACAACCAACAGCCAAGCTGATTACTAAGCTGGAGCAGCCGCCACACCGACTTTATGCCGAAGAGATCTCCAAAGTAGCTGAACAACCTTCCGCTCAAGTAAGCAAGGGTTACCCACCATTTAAGCTGAGAGTTGTCGAGATTAAGGGATATAAGGCATTTAAGGATTTACGCGCGCCGGTTGGCGCGCTGGAAGTTCTGGTCGGGGCCAACGGGTCCGGGAAGTCAAGTCTTTTTGAATTTCTTAGATTCCTAAGGGACGGCATGAACCAAGATATTCCACCGGAGATTGTCGTTGGATCGGTAGGCCAGCAGGTTTTTCACAAGCCGGGCCTAGAGCGATTTGCGTGGGGTATTGACATAGACATATCCGATCCCGAACCTCTACGGTACGAAGGAACATTGAATGGGCCGGTCGGCCAAATACACATTTTTTACGAGCGGGTTCGGACCGTTCCATCAGACCAAGGCGCCTATTTAATCATCATGAGTATCACCCGGGGCCAAGGCACAGCACAAGAATATAAAACGGCAAAATACCGAGACTTCGTAGTGAAACGTTCGAATCAGCTAGCACTCAGCACGATGACCGACTCCAGTATGATAACCTTATATAATTTGCGTGAATACATTAGCGCCTGGAGGTTCTACAGCGCGTTTAACATTGCCAACGACAAAATTCGCAGACCGGTCCCTATAGAGCAGGAGCCAACTCTCAGGGAAGATGCCGGCAACCTAAGCTCTGTTCTACATTACCTTTGGACAGAGCACTCATCTATTTTTGTCGAACTACAACAGCACCTGAGTTCCGCTATTCCTGGGTTCAGGCGATTAACTGTAAAAGCCCGGGGCGGACCAGGAGAAGTAATGGCATTTTGGCAAGAAGAGGGTATGGACACCGAGCTTAGTCTTGCTGACTTATCGGACGGTATTCTGCGATTTATATGTTGGGCGGTTCTTTGCGTTCAGCCAAATCCGCCATCGCTCATCTGTATCGACGAGCCTGACCAAGGCGTCCATCCGCGAACACTACCCATACTAGCCGGGCTGTTTGAGAAAGCGGCGGATCGTACCCAGATTTTACTAGCGACGCACGCATCTTATTTCCTTACGCAATTTGATCTATCTCGAATTGCTGTTTTGCGAAAAGAGAATGGAGAGGTTAAGTTCATCAAACCGCAAGACTCCAAAACACTGATTGAAAACCTGAAAGATTTCGGCCCGGAAGAAATAGAAATTATGCACCGCACCGACGAGCTGGAGTGGCTGGCATGAGGGTTATGGTCTACGTGGAGGGGCCGTCAGACACACTCGCGATGGAAGCTTTGTTAAGGCCGCTACTTGATAAAAAAAAGGGCGAAGGGGTAGCGATTAAGTTCATCCAGTCACCGCCAGGCGATAAGAAAAAATCGTTGCTGAGAAAAGTTCCGATACGGGCAGCTAATATCCTCGTCAACGATCCTTATTCAATTGTAGTAGCAATGCCGGATCTTTACCCTAAAGACGTGATTTTCCCACATGAGACGTTTGATGAACTGCGGAATGGGATTTTTCATAACTTTGAACAAGCATTGCACCGTAAAATTAATAAAGCCGACGACCGAGTTAAGGAACGCTTTAAAGTTTTTTGCTTTAAATATGATTTAGAAGCGCTCGTCCTTGCTTCTGAAAAAGCGCTGCAAAACCGACTGAAAGTAGATTCCTTGTCCGTAACATGGTGTATACCAGTTGAGGATCAAAATCATGAGCGACCACCTAAGCGGATTGTAGAGGCAATCTTTGAAAGGCATCATCAGAGGTATAAGAACACAGCCGATGCGCCCATTATTCTAGGTAGAAGTAATTACCAGGAAATTGCAGATCGGTGCTCACAATGCTTTAAGCCATTTGTCGAATATTTATCCAGCATCCGAGGGAGTAATATCTGACATAGAGGCAGGCAATATTCATTTGGAAAAGATGCCTGGTGAATCTAGTGAACTGGTCCGCGCGGGCGATATTTCTTGAGAATCTCTCGACTCCTGTTCTTAACGATCCGATCAATCACGGGCGTGGGGGCATCCATCTGTTCTTTAAGCTGCTTTCCTAGATTCGTCTCCGGCTCGGCTATTTTTTTCCTCCTCCCGGCCAATCGCTGGCGCTCTCTCTCGACGGCGCGACGGATAATCGCCTGATATCGCGGACTATTTTCCTTAAGCCCCTGCAACTCATCCGAAAGTAGTGTTGGGTCCAATTCCTGGCGTAATGAGCGTCAATTATAAATACCGGTCGACGACAACTAGAATTCCCGCCTTTGTGAGAGCGGCTAGACTATCCAAGGACCCTAAAGCAAGGAGGCTTGGATGGTCAGTGATCGACAAGAGAGGCGACTGATGAAATTAAGCCAAAGTGATGCGATGTCGGCTACGGCGGCGTTGAAAGCGGGATTAGAAGACCGCGCGTAAGTATCGGCAACTGGGAAAGCTCGCCAGTCATAGCCAAACCGCGCGCAAGTGGCGGACGCGGACAGATATCTTTCAGGAGAACTGGCCGGAAATCGAAGCGCTGCTCCAGCGGGAGCCGACGTTCGAGGCCGTGACGATCTTTGATTACAGTGCCAAAATAATTATGCGGGCCGCTACCAAGAGGGCCACCTGCGCACTTTGCAGCGACGTGTTAAGATTTGGCGGGCCCCCTTGGGTATCCCGCCAAGTTTATGTTAGAGTACTGACCTTTGGGGGGGACCTAGCGCCGCTTAAACTAACGCGTATTAGAGGTGGATGCCGGATCGCATTGGCTAAGCTGCGAGAGCGATCGTGCATATCTTAATTGAACCGTGAGGACGCTGAATAGATGAGAAAAAAGAATTTGGCCGATGAGCTTTGTGGGGGGAGTTCGGAGGGTCCATCTGTGGAACTTATTTTCGCGCAGATAGAGAAGGATAGAGATCCTACTTTTACTCGCCATGTATCCTTGACTGACTTGATTTAAAAAAAACAAGCTTGGCATTGAGGTCGTGCCGGCGCGGCGCCCGACACGACCGGCCGCCATGCGAAGCCTAACGAGAGGAATTAATCATGAAAGTTAGCCGACGCGACTTCATTAAAGAAAGCTCTGTTGCGCTCTCGGTTTTGGGAGGCATAATCTATTTCAACCCTTATGAGACCTTCGCCGGCGATCCGGAAAAAGACTTGATTTGGGATAAGGCGCCTTGTCGTTTTTGCGGGACGGGCTGCGGCGTTCTCGTCGGCGTAAAGAACGGAAAAATAATGGCGGTTAAAGGCGATCCCCAATCCCCGGTCAGTCAAGGGACGCTCTGTATCAAAGGCTACTCGCTGCCATTTATCCAATATGGAGAGGACCGGCTGACCAAGCCCCTGATTCGAAAGAAAAATGGTCAATATCACAAACAGGGCCGGCTGGTCGAAGCCACTTGGAACGAAGCCTTGGATCTCATGGTGATGAAGGCCAAAGCGACGATCCAGCAAAAAGGCTCCACAGCGGTCTCCATGTTTGGCTCCGGACAATGGACCATATGGGAAGGGTACGCGGCGTTGAAGCTCTTCAAAGGCGGCTTGCGCTCCAACAGTTTGGAGGTAAACGCTCGCCACTGTATGGCCAGCGCGGTTACCGGGTTTATGACCACTTTCGGAATGGATGAGCCGATGGGCAGCTATGATGATTTTGCTCATGCCGACGCCTTTATCCTATGGGGCGCCAACATGGCAGAAATGCACCCGGTGCTTTTTGCCAAGATCACCGACCGGCTGCTGGCCAACCGCAAGGCTGTCCTGGTTAATCTCACTACTATTTCTAATATGTCGTCCAACATGGCCGCGGAAGAAATTCTTTTCAAGCCGAGCTCCGACCTGGCTATCGCCAACGGCATAGCCAATCTCCTCATACAGCAGGGGAAAGTCAACAAAGAATTTGTTGAGAAACATGTTGCCTTCAAGCGGGGCAAGGAAAACATCGGCTATGGCCTGGAGGATAAATTTGCATTTGAGGACGTCCCCGTGGCGTCGAGCTTCGAAGAGTACAAGAACTACCTCACACGCTACACGCCGATGTACGTCGAAAATATTAGCGGGGTGCCGCCGGAAAAACTGGCCTATCTGGCGGACCTGTACGGAAATCCCAACGTGAAGGTCATGTCGTTCTGGACAATGGGCGTTAACCAGCATACACGCGGCACATGGATGAACAATCTCCTCTATAACCTTCACCTCCTGACTGGAAAAATCAGTGAGCTGGGAAACCAACCCTATTCGCTGACCGGTCAGCCGAGCGCCTGTGGCACATGTCGCGAAGTGGGAACCTTTACACATCGCTTGCCGGCCGATATGGTTGTGACCAATCCCGAACATCGAGAAAAGACCGAGAAGATTTGGAAACTTTCCCCGGGAACCATTCCCGACAAGCCTACGTACCACGCGGTGGAGTTGCTGCGGGCCGTGGATCGGGGCGAGGTGCTTTTCTTCTGGAGTTTGACCGCCAATCCGTTTCAAGATTTTCCAAACCTGAAGCGTTATAAGACGGGCGCGTTAAAGGACGATCGCTTTATTGTAGTTTCCGACATCTATCCGACGCGGTCGACGGAAGTGGCTGACGTAGTGCTTCCGAGCGCCATGTGGCTTGAAAAAGAAGGTTCCTTCGGCAATTCCGAACGTCGAACCCAGTTTTGGAAAAAAATGGTGAACGCGCCCGGTGAAGCCAAATCCGACCTTTGGCAGATACTCGAGTTCGCTCGCCGCATGGGTCATGGAAAACTGTTTGATTATCCGCGCGCCCAATATCCGCTGCCCAAAAGCTATCATCCCTCCGATGCGAGCGCCGCGGCCGGCTTTCATATTGAAAAAGCGCTATGGGAAGAATATCGCCAATTCGGTTTAGGCCACGGTCATGATCTGGCGCCCTTCGACGTCTATCACGAGACCCGCGGGCTGCGCTGGCCGGTCGTCAAGGGCAAGGAGACCGTCATGCGCTACCGTGAAGGTTACGACCCGTACGTGGAGAAGGGGACCGGTCTGCAGTTTTACGGGAACAAAAAGCAAGGCAACAAAGCCACCATATGGCTGCGACCCTATGAGGCGCCGCCGGAGTTGCCCAGCGCCGATTATCCCTTCTGGCTATGCACGGGACGCGTGCTGGAACACTGGCATTCGGGGACGATGACTCGACGGGTTAAGAGTCTTTACCAGGCCTACCCGCATGCCACAGCCAGTTTTCATCCCAAGGACGCCGAGAAATTGCCGGTTAAGACCGGAGACAAAATAAAAATTGTATCCCGCCGGGGAGAGGTTGTGCTTTATGCCGAAGTCGGTGGGCGCGTCACTCCACAAGAAGGCATGGTGTACGTTCCCTGGTTCGATGAAGATGTGTTGATTAACCACGTAACTTTGGACGCATTTTGTCCGATCTCGAAACAGACGGATTTCAAGAAGTGCGCCGTCAGAATTGAAAAGATTACATAAGGATAGGTGTACCTCATGGCAAGATCTCTGACATTTGCGCTACTGGCATTGCTGCTTCTGGTCTCCATCTCTGTGGCACAGACCGAACGAGTTTTTCAAGCCAAGGGACTCACAACCGGCAAGCCGGGGAAGAACGTCTACCCGGATACTTCTCCAGGTGAGACCACAGTAATTGAGCGATCCTATGCAGGAGCGCCCCCGCTGATTCCCCATAATGTTGACGGCCTCGCCACGACCAGAACTTCAAACGATTGCCTTGGTTGTCACTTCGAAGGCACGGACTTTGGAGTTGGGCATCGCTCGACCAAGGTACCTGCCTCGCATTTTATGAACGCTTATACGGGGGAAAAGAAGAGTGCCACGGTGATCGGAATTCGTTACAATTGTAGCCAATGCCATGTGCCGCAATCCACCGAAGCGCCACCCGTCGCACAAAAGAAATAGGGTAACCGTTCATACACTCAAGCCTTGGGAGGCCGAAGCCGATATAGAACTGAGAGCGGTAGCCACCGGATAAGCACTGGATTGGACATAGACCCGGTCGCTACCGCTCCCGGTTCTGTATTCTCATGGAAGGACGTAATGAAAGAAGCGATCAAGACACATACGGCGCCGGCGGCTATTGGGCCTTATTCTCAGGCCGTGAGAGCCAATGGGTTTATCTTTATTTCCGGGCAGATTAGCATTGACCCGGCCACCAATCAACTCATCGAGGGTGACGCGCAACAGCAAACCGAACGGGTGCTGCAGAATGTTTCCAATATTCTGGCGGCGGCCGGAAGCTCCTTGGCCAAGGTCGTGCGCACTACCGTCTTCTTGAAGAGCATGGCTGATTTTCCGAAGATGAATGAGATTTACAGCAAGTATCTCACGGAGCCATATCCAGCACGCTCGACGGTGGAGGCGGCCCGTTTGCCGAAGGACGTACTGGTTGAAATCGATGTGATTGCGTTGGCCTAGCCTCGATTTCCACGATTCTGGAAATGCCTAACGACGGGAGCAGGATTTAGGCAAAGCGGATGACCAGTCGCTTGTTGCCGAACCACGGCATGAGCGTTGTGGCGTCGGCAAGCTCTGAGGCAACAAGGCAGGGGTTATAAGCGCGCTGGTCGAGTGTGACGATGACTTGATCGTCGGTGATGACGGCCCAACATGTTTAATAAGCGCTTGATCTTTGTCACCGGTAAAGGGGGAGTCGGCAAAACCACCATCAGTAGCGCCATGGCCGTGGCCGCCAGTAAATTGGGAAAAAAAGTGCTGCTCGTTGACGTCGGCGGCGACGATGCCCTGGCGGCTGGGTTTGGCAAGGACACCATTGGTCATACCCCGAAGGAAATTTATAGCCTCATTTCGGCCGTACGGGTTGATCCCCGAATGGCAGTTAACGAGTATGTCCATACCTTCATAAAAAACCAATTCATCGCCAATCGTATCACACGAAATAGACTCCTCGACTATCTCGCCACAGGCACCCCCGGCCTGCGGGAGATTATGACGCTTGGAAAAATCTGGCTTTGGGAGCAGGAACGCGATGCGGCCTCGGACGCCTATCATTATGATTTGATTATTGTGGATGCGCCGGCCGCCGGGCATGGACTCAGCTTTCTGCAGGTACCGCAAGTATTAATGGATATGATTGGGATAGGTCCGATTAAGTCCCAGACCGAAGCTGTTTTGGGCCTGCTGCAGCATCGGAAAAAGACGTCGCTCTATTTGGTGACCTTGCCGGAAGAGCTCCCGGTGATCGAGACCATACAGATCTATAAGGCGGCGGCCGAGGTGTTGGCTATGCCGGTGGGTTGGGTTTTTATCAACGCCTGCCACCCAAAAGCTTTTACGACTCGGGAGAGCCTTGAAATAAAGCGGCGGCTGCGGGCGCTGCGCCGTGATGCGTCCAACACGGGTTTCCTGCCCACGGTTCTGCTTTCGGCACGCATTGCCATTGGGCGGCGTGTGCAGCAGGATCACTATGTTAAACGATTAAAGGAATCCATCAAAGCCCAGTTTGTGGAGATCCCCTTCAGGCGCAGTGATGTAGTGGCGGTGTGCTATTTGGAAGAAATGGCCGAAGAACTGCTGCGGAGCGTTCCGACATGAGGCGCTTGAGTTTCCTAAAGAAAAAAGGACCCCCGGGAAAGTTGCTGATTTGTTGCGGCGCCGGCGGTGTGGGCAAAACCACCGTTTCCGCGGCGATTGGACTACAAGCCGCGCTGGCCGGATACAAGACTCTGGTGCTGACGATTGATCCTGCCAAGCGGCTGGCCGACACGCTGGGCATGAAGGGCCTCGGTAACGTTGAGCAACGAGTGTCCGCACAGAGACTCGCACGGCTCGGCCTAGAGCCGGCGGGTGAACTCTATGCAATGATGCTGGATCCCAAGCAGACATTCGATGATCTGGTTGAGCGCTATAGCCACTCCGACGAGCGACTTAAGACAATATTAAGTAACCGCTATTATCAGCATATTTCCAGCGCGCTGGCCGGAACCCATGAATACATGGCGATGGAAAAGCTCTACGAGATTTATCAAAAGCGCACGTATGATCTTATTGTCTTGGATACGCCGCCCAATCGCCGCGCCCTGGATTTCTTGGATGCCCCGGAGCGCTTGCTGAACCTGTTGGGCAGTCGGCCGGTCCGTCTGTTGATGAAGCCGTATTTCGGTTTGGGGCGCGTGGGATTTTACTTGTTTACGGCGGTGACGTCGCCGATTCTCCAGGCTATCAGCCGTCTGCTCGGCCTCGAAATGTTGAAAGACATAGCTGATTTTCTGCGCGCCGCCGACGATGAAATGTTTGAAGGCTTCCGACAACGAGCCGCACAGGTGCGTCAGATCTTGAGAGATCCCGACGCTTTATTCTTAGTGGTGGCCACGCCTTCGCCGGCCGCGCTTTCCGAGGCCGCGTTTTTCTATCATCGTTTGCAAGACCAGAAATTCAATTTCGGCGGGTTCATCTTGAATCGCGTGCATCCCCGCTATATGTCCTCACCGGTCAGCGAAGGAGAGTTTACGCGGTGGGTCGAGGCTAATGAGGTTCTTCCGCCGCGGCTCTTGGACAAGCTCGTAACCAATTTCCAAACTATCGAGCGCATCGCCGAGAGCGACGATCGCCAAATTCAGGGCCTGCTGGCCAAGACCGGCGCGTCGGCGGGTATTCAAAGGATTCCGCATTTTGAGACTGATATACACGGACTGGCCGATCTAAAAAAAGTCTCACAGTTTTTAGTTGAGGGGAATGAGGAAGCTGGTCGATAACCGAGCGCCGGCCATGCACGTGGCGCAGGCATTCAATCGGTGAGCGTACTTTTCTAATAGCGATCGTTGCGAGGGTTATCAGGTTGGGATGTAAGAGCCAGTACCGACATGAGACGACGCCTCACCTAGTTCACGATTTTCTTATCCAAAGCATCAATGATGGTTTTCATGAGCAAAAAAAGATAGCCTTTATCTTCCTCTGGAATGTTAATCTCGTCGGGATCCTCAGAACCCATGGGCGCAAATAGCGCATCCAGCACCGAGATCACGAGATTGACCTGACGAAGATGCGTGTCAGCCTCTAAGCGCTCATACAGTTGTATATCATCGAGTCCGTCGTGCTGCTGCACCCATACCTCATTCGTCTCATAGGCCGCGATGATCTCCTCGGGGAGGATAACCGGGTAGGCTTTGCCGTAGGCCGCGTCGAACACCTGCCATATGACATAGCTCATGTAAAGGGCAAATTCGGTCGACTCCGGCTGGATCTCCCGAGTAAATTCCACCATAAACTCGAAAATGTTAGGCTGGCTCTTGCTATAGTGGCCGACCATTTCTGGGCCTTGGTCCGGGCCGCAGTCATCAATCCGTCTCCAGGTTTCTTCTACAAGTTGCGCAGAAATAGTCACCATCGTAACTCCCTCCAATCCACAGCGTGAAAAATAGAGTCTCATCCTAACACAAAACGCAAGGGCGTGCACTGATTAGTTCGGTCAACGAAGACCTGATGGTCTTCGCCATCCTGTGACGATAATACATTAGCGTAATTATGAATCAGAGTACCTAGTGTTTCAGCTTTGTGTCTTCGTGTCTTTGTGGTTAAATGAATCCTACCATAAATATACAAAACCATTACCAGAAAATTCCCATGGTTGATTCAAACCACCAACAAATTTGACGCACACCCAGAAGCTAGGCGCGAGTTGATACCGGCGCGTACATTGTGGTATTATCGACCGACCAGATAAATTGTCTTGGGAAATTAGACCCCATACACGCTATATAATAGATCGATCTTGAAACTGCGACTCAAGAAATGGCCCAAGGCGAAGCTGGCGGACCAGTAAAGATTCAGAGCAATTTCGCAGCCGTTATGGTCCCGTAGTGACCACTGACTATAGGCAGGTCCTTTAGGGCCTACCGGTGGCGCAACAACCCCAATTTGATCTTAGACAGACAAAGCCTATGTCAATACAAGAACAAATCGAGCGGCGGCGGCAGCGCGCGCGGGAGGAAATTATGCGGGTGGCCCCTTCCGGCGGGCATCCCGTTTTTGGTTCATTCGAGGTCGAGTCGGCTTCCCAGCGCCGGTATCGGGTGCAAATCCGCTCGCTGCGGGAGCCGCAGAATACCTGCATCTGTCCGGATTATCGGACCAATCTACTGGGGACGTGCAAGCACATCGAAGGCGTACTCATCTATCTCAAGAAAAAGCTCGGCAAAGCTTGGAGGGAGTTTGAGCGCCAAGGCCCGCCGGCCACACAGATCTATTTGCACTACGCGCAGGACATCAGCGTACGGGTCTCGCTGCCTTTGCCGAACCAGAGCATTCTACGCGGATTGCTCGATCGCTATTTCGATCCGGCAGGGATACTGCAAGGACCGCTCTCTAGCGCATTGCCGGCTCTCCTGCAAGCCCTGGAAGAATTGCCGACACCTCATCAGATCAATATTCAAGTGGCAGACGAAGTACGGGATTTCTACGACCGGCTGCTGGATCGGGAAGCGGTTCAGCGGCAAAAGGTCTGGTTTCTCGAACAGGTCAAACAAGGGCATCGCACGTTCGACGTCATCGGCACGAAATTATATCCCTACCAGGAGCTGGGCGCGTTGCACCTGGCGTTCGGCCGGCGCTCCTTGTTGGCCGACGACATGGGTTGCGGAAAGACCGTGCAGGCCATTGCCGCCACGGCTTTGCTGCGTGAGCTGAGGGATATCGGCAAAGTGCTCATTATCTGCCCGGCTTCGCTCAAACACCAGTGGGCGCGGGAGATTCGGAAGTTCACCAGCTTGCCGGCGACCGTCGTCCAAGGACCGTCTCCCGACCGCCGTGTCCAGTATCAGCAGGCTTCGTTTTTCACCATCATTAATTACGAGTTGGTGTTGCGCGACCAGGAACATCTGGAAGCGCTGCGCCCGGATGTAATCATCCTGGATGAAGCTCAGCGCATAAAGAACTGGCGCACCAAGACCGCCACCGAAGTGAAGCGCCTGCGCAGTCGCTACGCCTTCGTGCTGACGGGGACGCCGCTGGAAAACCGGCTGGATGAACTCTATAGCATTTTCCAATTTCTTGATCCTCGCATTTTGGGCCCACTCTGGCAATTTAACGAGAATTATTTCGAACTGGAGAAGCTCAAGTCAGGGGCCTATAAAGTTCTCGGGTACAAGAATCTGGACGCCCTGCGCGCTCGCCTGGCGCCGTATATCATGCGACGGACACGAGGGGAGGTTTTGAAAGATCTTCCCGAGCGGGTGGACAACAATTTCTTTGTCGAGCTCACGCCGCCCCAGCGGAAGGCCTACGAAGAGTACGCGCAAGTCGTAGCCAAGCTGCTTTCCATCCTTAAGCGGCGGCCGTTGACCCCCAAAGAGAGAGATCTTCTCTTGAAGGCACTCGTCAAAATGCGCCTGATCTGCAACGCCCTGGCGCTTCATGACCGCAATCTGTCGGCCAAGGAGCGGGAACGCACGGCGCCGAAGCTCGGCGAGCTGTTCAACATTCTGAGCGATGAAGTCGCGAACAACGGGCACAAGGCGCTGATCTTCAGCCAGTGGTCCGGAATGCTGGACTTGACCGTGCCGGTGCTGAAGCGCTTGAATCTCGGCTTTGTCAAATTGACCGGCGACGTGCCGGCGGCCCGGCGGGGTCTGCTCATCGAGCGCTTCTTTGCCGACCCTGACTGCCGGGTGTTTCTCTCGACGGACGCCGGCGGCTTGGGACTGAACTTGCAAGCGGCGAGCTTGGTGGTGAATTTGGATTTGCCTTGGAATCCGGCGGTGCTGGAGCAGCGGATCGCCCGTGCCCACCGTCACGGCCAGCCGCGGGCCGTGAGCGTTATTAACTTGATTGCGCAAGATTCGATCGAAGAACGTATGTTGGATACGCTGGCCAAGAAGCGCAATGTCTTTGCAAGTATTTTTGGCAGCGAGGAGTCGCCGAGCTCCGTCACTTTCCATGACATGAGCCAGGGCCTGTTGCAGCAGCTTTCCAAGATGCTCGATCCGTCGGCCGATACCTGTACGGAGGAGCGTGGGCCGGCGCCGAAAGAACCCGAAGGGCTCAGGGAAGAAGAAGGGCCCACCGAGTCCGCGCGCGAGCCCAGTGAGCCGCCGACCTTGCGTTCCTTGGCCGAGCAGTTACTGGCGCGCTTCCCCGGACGCGTGCTCTTGGTCCGACGGTCGCCCCAACGGTCCGGGATGGAGGGTGATGGGAATCTACTTATTGTAGTAGACCGGGAGCCGGCCGAGATGCGCGGGCCGATCGAATCGTTGGTACAGGAACATTTCGGCGTGGGTGGCGCTATTCCCGGCTTGCACTTGCTGGAACGAGAAGGGTATCAAACCCTGATGGCTTTGACGGGGGGCTTGGGGGAACCGTCCTCAGCGGACGAAGAAGCTTATCGGGCGCCGGCTTTGCCTGACCCGTCCACATCGCCCGGACAGGCGGCGAACGAGCGCCGTATGCAGAAGGCCTGCGAAGTGCTGCAAGTCGCCGCCAAGCGGCTGCGACTGGCTGAAGTGGTTTTCCAAGGTGGGTTTCCCGAAGAGGTATTGCACCCGATCCGCGAGGCGCTGGGCTGGGCGCTTTCGGGCCATCTTTTGCTGACCAAAGAGCGAGAGCCCAGCTCCGATCTTCCCTCTCCCCGCGAGCTTCAGTCGGAACTGTTGGATCTCGGTCGCCTGCCCGACGACCTAGCCGGGCGCATCGCCCGCGTGCGGGAATTGACGGAACCGACCACGAGCGATGAAGCGGCCCCGCCGCCGTCTGCCAAGGCGGTAGAGTCGATGCTCGCCACTCTCCGCGAAGTGATCGACTTGGGAAACCAGAGGGTGGTGCAGGCCGGATTGTAGGCGAAGGCCGCCATTCAAACCATTCCACGGGCTCTACGTCGTCACGAAATGCAAGCTGGGACAGGCTTCCAGCCTGTTAGATTCCACAGGCAAGATGCCTGTGCCACAGCTTCAGGAACCGATCAGGGACCCCGCCCGCTTCGAGTGGCATGAGGTCTCCAAGGTAGCACATTACTGCCTGTCAGTGGATGCGCTGACCCGGCCGATGCAGGTGCGGGAAGATGAATTGCCTTACAGGAAGATGGACAAATGACGAATGAGCCGACAAAGCAAGGCAGCAGCTTGGAGGTCCACTACGAGGCTGTCCTTGGGGACATATCCAATCTCATCAGTGCGGCCAGGACGTCGGCGGCCCGTACGGTGAACTGCATCATGACGGCCGCTTATTGGCTCACTGGGCTGCGCATCGTGGAGTTCGAGCAGAAGGGTCAATTGCGCGCCGCATATGGCGAAAAGTTGCTTGAACGGCTAGCCGGGGAATTGACCGCGAAATTTGGGCGCGGGTTTTCTTACCCGAATTTGAACAGGTTCCGCCAGTTTTACCTCTCGTTTCCCCAAGAAGAAAATCTCTCGACACCGATGATAGAATCCGGCCCGTCGATTCTCTCGACAGTGTCGAGAGAATCGAGGCAAGCCTCGACATCCTTCTTGGCGACGGCAGCGAAGCGTTTCCCACTTCCGTGGTCGGCCTATGTGCGTTTGCTCTCCGTGAAGAACGAAAATGCCAGGAATTTCTACGAAACAGAGGCCTTGCGCTGCGGCTGGTCGGTGCGGCAACTCGACCGACAGATCAACTCCCAGTTCTACGAACGGACATCCCTATCCAGAAACAAAGTCGCCATGTTACGAAAGGGAGAAAAGGCGCTGCCAGAAGATCGTATTCGTCCAGAGGAGGAAATCAAAGACCCCTACGTGCTTGAATTTCTCGGCCTCAGGGACGAGTATTCCGAAACCGACCTGGAAGAGGCGCTCATCCGGCATTTGGAGACCTTTCTGCTGGAACTTGGCGGCAACTTCTGCTTCATTGGAAGGCAGAAACGACTGCGCATTGGCGATGAGTGGTATCGCGTGGATCTCCTCTTCTTTCACCGACGATTACGGTGTCTGGTGATCATTGACCTGAAGATCGGCAAGTTCACTCATGCCGACGCCGGCCAGATGCACCTCTATCTCAATTATGCGCGGGAACACTGGGTGCGCGAAGGTGAGAATCCCCCGGTGGGTCTGATTCTCTGCGCCCAGAAAAACGAAGCGGTCGCCCGGTACGCGCTCGAAGGACTGCCGAACAAGGTCATGGCCTCGGAGTATCGTATGTCCCTGCCTGACGAAAAAGAACTGGCCGCCGAGATCGAGCGGACCCGGGCCATCCTGCAGAAGCGCAAGAGGCTTGCACTCACTTCGCCGGGTGAGATCGAAACCAAGCGAACAGTAAGGAAGAAACAAAACTCCCGCCGTACTGGAGAGAAAGAAGAATGAAGCACATAATCACCAACTGCAGCACGACGCCGCAGCTACATGAGCCGATCAAAGACCCTGTGCGGTTTGAGTGGCACGAGGTCACCAAGGTGGCCCACTACTACTTGCCGGTGGACGCGATGACCCAGCCCATGAAAGTGAAGGAGTCAGAGCCGCCGCCTTACGGGAAAGGAGGCGCATGAGGTCCTTTGAGCACGACTACCTACTGGACACCTCGCTCTCCCACGGATTGCTAATGGCCATGCGTGCACTAGGGGAGTTCAGGGGCCGGCAGAATCTCTACCAGGAGCAATCGCCCGAGGTTCTGGAGACGCTCCGCCGTGTCGCCATGGTGCAAAGCACTGAATCCTCAAACCGAATCGAGGGCATCACGATCGCCGCAGATCGCATTGAACCTCTGGTGATGAAGAAGGTCAAACCCAGAGATCGATCCGAGCAGGAAGTAGCGGGTTACCGCGATGTGCTTGCAACGATTCACGTGAACCATGAGAAATGGCGCCTCTCCACGCACCTCATCAAAAGTTGGCATCGGGATCTCTATCGCTTTACCGGGGAGCGTGGCGGCCAGTGGAAATCGAGAGACAATGCCATCCTCGAAGTCCTTCCGGATGGTCGACAGATCGTTCGCTTCCGACCGGTCTCTGCATTGGCCACTCCCGAATTCATGGAACGGCTCGTGACGTTATTTTCCCAATCTTTGGATGTGCAGAAGACGGACCCCTTGCTGCTGATCGCCGCCTTCATACTCGACTTTGAGTGCGTGCACCCATTTGGGGACGGCAATGGACGGATTGGTCGGCTACTGACGCTCTTGCTGTTGTACCGGGCCGGTTATGAGGTTGGTCGCTACATCAGCCTGGAGCGAATCGTCGAGGAGAGCAAGGAGACCTACTACGATGCGCTGTTGAAGAGTTCCCAGGGGTGGCATGAAGCCAAGCATGATTTGCGGCCCTGGTGGAACTATTTTCTGGGCATGCTGACGGCGGCGCATAAAGAATTCGAGGCCAGAGTCGGCACGATCACCTCGGCCAAGGGAGCCAAACGGGAGATGGTGCGGCAAGCGATCACGAGGATGGCGGGACGCTTTACTGTCGGCGATTTGAAGCGAGTGTGTCCGGGGGTCAGCTATCCCACGTTACAGCGAGCCCTTGCTGATCTGAAAAAAGAACGGAAGATCAGGTGCCTGGGCCGTGGTCCCGACGCCCAGTGGGAGCGAATCGAGAGAGGCAAGGGCTGATGTGATAATCACATCACGAAACGACGACGTGATAAGAATGGGCTGGACCAGGGATGGCTCCCCTGGCCCGCGGCCTGCGTGCCGCGACGTGAGGCATCGCGGCGCACGCAGGGAGGTCTAGGGCCAGGGCACCAACCGCGTGATCGAGATGTGCCAGAAGCACGGCGCAGAAGTCAGCGAACAAGTCACCGCAGAAGTCGCCGCACAAGTGCTGGCGTTTTGCCGAGAGCCGAAACCGGCGAAGGCCATCATGGCCGAACTGAGGCTCAAGCATTGGAAGACGTTTCAGAGCAACTATCTGAACCCTCTTCTGGAAAGAGACTGGCTGGAGCGCACGAGCCCGGACAAGCCGCACAGCCACTTTCAGAAGTACCGTCTTACTCCTGCCGGGGAGACCGCGCTGAAAAAGCGCAGCGGGAAGGATGCGAAATGACCTACGTCCTCTGTGTATTGGGTGGTTTGGTGATCGGCGGCCTTGTGGCCTGGTTGGTCGCGTCTGCCCGCGTTTCAAAATCCCTGACCGCCAAAATTGAGGACCTTGCGCGGCAGACGAACACGGCCGAGGGTCGGACCTACGGACTGGAAGCGACCATCGCAGAACTGCGTGCGCAGAATCAGAAGGCTTCCGACGACTTCACGAAGCTCCGAGAACAGTTGGCCACCGAGAACAGCGCAAGGGTAAAGGCCGAGACCAAATTGGCGGAGACCGTACAACGGCTTGAAGAAGAGAAGAAACTTCTTGAGGACGCGAAGGCCAAGCTCACGGATACATTCAAGGCTCTCGCCGGGGACACCCTCAACAGTAGCACGACTGCGTTCCTAACACTGGCCAAGGAGACGCTCGACAAGGTTCTCACCGACGCCAAGGGAGATCTTGGCAAGCGCCAGGAGGCCATTCAAGGCATGGTCAAGCCCCTGTCGGAATCCATTACGAAGTTTGAAGAGCATGTCCGCACGATTGAGAAGAATAGACAGGAGGCGTATTCGGGGCTTACTGAGCACCTGAAGATTCTGTCCACGAATCAGCAGCAGTTGCAGAAGGAGACCGCAAATCTGGTCACGGCCCTGCGAAAGCCTCAGGTGCGGGGCCGTTGGGGAGAGATGACCCTGCGCCGCGTTGTGGAATTGGCGGGAATGTCCGTGCACTGCGACTTCGCCGAACAGGTCACCGCCAATACCGAGGAAGGCAGGCAGCGTCCCGATCTCATCGTCCGCTTGCCCGCCGAGCGCGAAATCGTCGTGGACGCGAAGGTCTCTCTGGAAGCCTATCTGGACGCAGTCGCTGCGGACTCGGAAGAAGCGCGTAAGGATGCCATGGCGCGGCACACGGCGCAGGTCCGCAGTCACATGAATGCCCTTGCCAACAAGCAATACTGGGCGCAGTTCACCAAGGCCCCTGAATTCGTCGTCATGTTCATTCCCGGCGAGTCGTTTTTCGGCGCTGCGGTGGACACGGACCACAACCTCATCGAGGATGGCCTCGAACAACGCGTGGTGTTGGCGACCCCGACGACCCTGATTGCCCTCCTTCGTGCCGTGGCGTATGGCTGGCGGCAGGAGCAGGTCGCCAAGAACGCCCAGGAGATCAGCGATCTCGGAAGGCAACTCTACGAACGCATGAGAACCCTTGCCGAGCACATAGCCGAAGTCGGCAAGGGGCTTGAGAAGGCCAATACGGCTTACAACAGCGCCGTAGGGTCGATGGAGGCACGGGTTCTGCCAGCCGCGCGGAGATTCAAGGATCTGGGGGCTGCGCCGGGTGCCGATGTGCCTCTTATTCAACCCATCGAGACGACACCGCGCGCGCTGACGGCTCCAGAACTTACAGAGGATTTAGGTGATCCCTAAGAGACGCAACATCTCGCTCAGGGGATTCCCCTCCTCCTACAGAACAGGCAGGTGAGGTAAAACACATGATCGTCAAGACTGTTCACGTCAAAAACTTCCGCTCGATCCTAGACGAGAAGATCGACTGCGACAACCTGACGGTCATCGTGGGGCGTAACGGAACCGGCAAGTCGTCTTTCTTGGCGGCAATGGCTTTGTTCTACGACCCGAAGGCGACCGTTTCGGCCGAGGATTTCTATGCGGAGGACACGGGTAAGGAAATCGAAATCGCCGTGACGTTTGCTGACCTCAACACCAGCAATTCCCGTTGTAGCGTGTGAGGCTCTAAAATAGGGGGTATGACGAAAAAGTTTTTGCGCTTGCCTAAAGCCGCCCTCACCATCGCCTTTCTAGTGTAGTGTCCCTTAAATAACTATACATATCACTGGCTCCGTTTACAGCGGGGGGGCTGCGTGCAACCCGGCTGGATGGACTCCAGTTTCGCCCTGGCTCGCTCGATCTTGCGCAGGATGTCCTCCAACTGGGCCGTCCAGACAAACGGCTGCGGATCGGCATTCCAGGCGGCCAGAAAAGCTTCGATGGCCTGCACCAAATCCGGTACGCTGAAAAAAGCGCCGCGCCGGACCGCTTTTTCCGTTAACTCCCTAAACCAGCGCTCCACCAATCCCGACAAAGGTCGGGAT